>CAZKWG010000284.1:0-9231 GCA_964556105.1 uncultured Enterobacterales bacterium
CGCGCCCATGCGGCCGCGGATCTCGTCGGAGCGGACGCGCGGGCCCTCCTCGCTGGAGCCGCTCCAGACCAGCGCGCCATCGACGGCGATCTCCACCCACAGTGGATCGGGCGCCTCGATCTCGAAGCGCGCGCCGTCCTCGTCCTGGCTCCAGGCGAAGGCGTCCGCCGGGTCGGCGTAGGCCAGCACGTTGAGCACGAGCTGCTCGGCGCAGGGCGGACAGAACTCGCCCTGGTCGGAGTCCTCCATCAGGCAGGTCTGCATGGGGCGGTACAGCTCGCGGCAGCTCATCGCCCCCTCGAAGGCGCCGACCACGTCGGCATAGGCGTCGCGCTCCGGCGTGGGCAGCGGCGTGCCGTCCTCGATCCAGCTCGCCCAGGGCGGCTGGGTGGCGTCCTCCGTCACGTTGGGCGGCAGGCGGTCGGAGAGGATGCAGGCGTCGCCCATGTACTCGTCGCCCAGGTGGCCCAGCGCGTGCCCGAGCTCGTGGATGCTGGTCTGCTCGAGCGCGCCGAGCCCGGTGGTCGCCGTGGCGAAGTGCACGGACATCCCGCCTTGTTTCTCCGTGTTGGCCAGGACCAGCACCACGTCCCAGGGGACGACGGAGACCGCCCGCGTCACCTCCCACTGCTGAAGCTGGAAGACCGAGCGGGTGTCGTAGTCGGTGCCCAGCAGGTCGTTGACCCAGTTCAGCGGGAAGACGGTGCCGAAGGCCGTGTCGCGCGCGCGGCACGTATCGGTGCAGTCGTAGCTGGCGCCGCTCTCGGCGCTGACGGCGTCCACGCGGTGGACGTTCAGGTAGCCGCTCAGCTCGGCGAAGGGCTCCTTCTCCAGCAGCGCGTCCGCCACGCGCTGAGCGTCGGCGGCGAAGTCGTCCTGCTGGTCCTCGGTGTAGCCGTCGCCGACGATGACCACGTCCAGGCGGTTCTCCGCCGGCCCGCTCTCGTACAGCGTCTCCCAGCCCACGACCGCCTCGCTGGTGCCCTGGTCGTCGGCGCCCGCCTCGGCGAGATCGTAGCTGCCCACGTTGCTGTAGGTGCCGTCCTCGCCCCGGAGCTGCAGGCGCACGCGGTCCGCCCCGTCCAGGAGCGGCACGATGATGGGGAAGCGCCCCAGCAGCGGGAAGACGGCCAGGATGTCGTAGCCGGTCTCCTCGGAGTAGTACTGGAGGAAGTCGCGCACGGTGATGGGGCCGGGCGCCGAGCGGGCGTAGAGCACCTGATCGTTCGCGTCGAGCACCTGGTAGCGAAAGGCCCAGGTCTCGTCGTCGAGGGCGTCGAGGTCCACCCAGTACTCGCCGCTCACGCTGCCGCCGACGCTGGCGAAGCCGTCCGAGCCCAGCTCCACCAGGAGCTCTACCCCGGGCGCGTAGGAGGGGGCGGTCGTGCGCTCGACGAGGCGCGGCACGGGCAGGCTCACGGTGGGGCCGCCGGTGTCGGCGTCGCCTCCGGCGCATGCGGCGAGCAGGAGGAGGGCGCGCATCAGAAGCGCGCGTCCGAGAGGCGCAGCGCCAGACCGCGCATGTACATCGGGTCCAGGCGCAGGTTGTTCAGGATCGCCTCCAGCTCGCCGTTGTCCAGCCAGACGCCGTGATCCTCACACCAGTCGATGTTGACATCCGCATAGACGTCCAGCTTCAGCGTGCCCGCGCAGCGGGGACAGGTGAGCTGTCGCGCGCGGTCTACCGGCGGGGAGAGCGGCCTGCGGAAGAGATCGGCCCAGGCGAAGCCGCCGTGCTCGTGGCGCTCCGCCTCGGTGATCAGCAGCAGCTCCTTCTGGTCCAGCCACATCCCGTGCGCCGAGCAGACATCGACCGTGACGCTCTGGCGCAGCTCATGGGACATGGGGAGAGAACAGACCGGGCACTTGCGCATGGGGGACCTCTCCAGGCCCGCTTAACGAGGCGGCGGAACGGCGGCGATGGGGCGCGCGTGGCAGAATGCCCCCGGGAGGGTCCCCACGATGGAGCGGTTCTCAGCGGACGCCGTCAGGCTGGAGGTGGGCGGGCAGGTGGTGCTCTGGCACGCCCGCACCGGCCGCCACGCCGCGCTCTCTCCCGAGACGATGGCCGAGATCGACGCCTGGACCCCCGGTCTGCCGCCCCCGCCCACCCTGGCGCCCGCCCTGGCGCGCCTGGACGGCCTGCACCTGCTCGGCAGCAGCGCGCCGCCCGCTTTTGGCCGCCTCATCCCGGCCACCTCGCGCCTCGTCCTGCTCCTGCCCGAGCTCCCCGCCCTCTGGCTGCCCCTCCCCGCCGTGCGCACCCCGGGCGGGCACGCCTACGCCGAGCGCCGCCTCAACCCCGCCGAGCTGCGCCTCTGGCGGGCGATCAACGGCGCGCGCACCCTGTCCGAGGTCGCCTCCCGCGCCCGCCTCACCGTGAGCGAGGCCCTGCCCTTCGTCTTCGAGCTCACCCACCCCGAGACCCAGGCCCTGCAGCTCCGCGACCGCGCGTTGAGCCGCCGCGATCTCTCGCTGGAGCGCCTGGTGGCCCCCGAGCGCCCGCCCGCCCCGCGGCCCGCCCACCTGCGCGGCGCGCACGGCGAGACCACGCTCTCGCACTACCACATCCACGAGATCACCGACGCGAGCACGCACTTCGACGATCGCGAGACCACGGTGGCCCACGCCTTCGCCCTGCCCCACCCCGCCCTGTCCGGTCAGCCTTACGGCGCGCGCCTCTTCGCCGCGCTGGACGCGCGCGGGCTGGTGCCCAACGTCGCGCGCATCCTGGAGATCGGGCCGGGCACCGGTGAGCTGGCGCTGCGCTGGACCGAGGCCAGCGATCTGGCGGGAAAGGGCGGCGACTATGTGCGCCTGGACCGCAGCCCCGAGCTGCTCCAGGCCCAGGGCCAGCGCGCGCCGGGCACCCGCGGCCTGGCGGGGAGCGCGACCGAGCTGCCCTTCCCCGACGGCAGCCTGGACCTCGTCCTCTCCAACGAGGTCATCGCCGATCTGAGCGCCGCGCCCTACGACGCGGACGAGCCCGCCTGGCCCGGCTCCCCCGCCGCCGAGGTCACCGCGCGCGTCTCACGCTACAAGCTCCCCCTCCTGCCCCGCGGCGCGCAGTACAACCTGGGCGCGCTACAACTGGTGGAGGAGATCGCGCGCGTGCTCGCCCCCGGCGGCGCCGCCTTCCTCTCCGAGTTCGGCGGGCCCGACGAGGTGCCGACCGAGACCGCGCAGCTCGACCACCCGGAGGTGAGCATCTGCTTCGATCACCTCGTCCTGGCCGCCCGCGCGCTGGGCCTGGAGGCCACGCTCCTGCCCCTGCCCGAGCTGCTGGAGATGGACCTCCGCGCGAGCTGGCTGGCCCGCCACAGCTACGAGGCCCTCCGCGCGCGCCTGCGGGCCGAGGGGCGGCACCTGGAGGCCAGGGCCTGGACGCCGGAGACCCTGGACCTCCCCTGGACCGTCGAGGGGCTGCAGTGGGTTCCGGTCTCGGACCCCGGGCCCGGGCCGCTGCCCACACGCTTCTGGGCCTTGCTGCTGCGTCGCTGAGGGTCGAGCGCGCTCGGCCTCAGGCCGCGAGCATTCGCCGCAGCGTGTCCACGAGGCCCGCCTGCAGCGCGGCGGGATCGGCCCCCTCTCGGGTCAGCGCCTCGAGCCCATAGCGATCCCAGCGCTCCAGCACCGACAGGCTCAGATCGGCCAGCAGCGGGAGCGGCAGGTCCGAGCGCACTTGACCCGTGGCCTGCGCGGCGGCCAGCACGCCCTCCACCCAGCCGAGCATGCGGCGTCTCAACGCCAAACCGCGGCCGTCCCCGTCGGCGTCGATGCCCTGGTAGAAGGCCAGGGCCAGGGCCCTCGCCTGCGCGCCGTCCGGGCCCATGGACGCCTCCAGCAGGCGGGTCAGCAGCCGCTCCACCCAGCCCCAGAGGTCCTTGCCGGGCGCGGGCTGGTCGGCGAGGATCTGGTCCATGAGGGCGCGCCCCTGGAGCTCGACCAGGGCGTAGAAGAGGTCCTGCTTGTCCGCGTAGTGGTGGTAGAAGGCGCCTTTGGAGACGTCCGCCTGCGCCAGCATCTCGTTGAGCGAGGCCCCGTGGTAGCCCTCGCGCGCGAAGGTGTCGGCCGCGACCGCGTACAGCCGCGACCGCGCCTCGTCGTCCAGCCGTTGCCAGCGTCGCGCCACGACTCGGGCCTATCCCGGCGGGAGGGCCCGCTCCACCTGGCGGCGCAGGCGGTGGAAGGTGGCGATCCCGGCGTCGGCGGCGACCAGCACGTCCTGACCGGGCTCGGGAGGGCCGGGCGGCATGGCCTGGAACATGGGCAGGTCCTCGCGCCGCTGCACGAATTCGTAGTCGAGCACGCCGAGCAGCCAGCTCAGCGCGTGGCCCAGAAAGGGCAGCCTCAGCCAGGGCTGCTGATAGCGGAGCCACATCCAGGTGTGCGCCTCGTCGATGGGCGTAGCGGCGACGGTGACGAAGTGGACGCTCCCCAGGCTCACCCGCCCCAGGTTGGGCAGGACCAGCTCGGCAGAGACGCGCAGCCCCTCCGTGCCCCCCGGCGTCGTCAGCACGCCCTCGGAGCGCAGGCCGCCGTGCGGCATGAGCTCGACCTGGTGCTCGCGCAGCACCGACCCGGACCCCGGCGGCAGGGTCCAGCGATGCAGCTCGGCGACGTGGTACAGATCGAAGAGAGACTCGGTGACCCGCAGGTGGTGGACGGGCAGGAGGCGGACGAGATCGGCGGCGACCTGGGTGTCGGGCAGCGCGCCGTCCAGCCAGGGTGTAGGCGGGAGCGGCTCGGGGACCGGCCCGACCCAGAGCCAGATGAGCCCGTTGGCCTCCCGGACCGGCGCGCCGCCGCTCAGGCGCATCGCGTTGGGGATGGGCGCGTCAGGGGCGACCGGCAGGTGGGTGCAGGCGCCGTCGGGGCCGAAGCGGAAGCCGTGGTAGGGGCAGCTCAGCGCGCCGTCGATCACCCGCCCCGATGAGAGCGCGGTGCGGCGGTGGGGGCAGCGGTCCAGGTAGCAGGCCAGCCCGCTCGCCGTCCGCCAGAGGACCCGGTCCTCGCCGAAGCGGCGGAGCGCGACGGGCTCCCGCCCGAGCTCCTTGGAGAGAAGTACAGGATACCAGCCAGGGATCGTGCCGGTGGTCATGGGGCGGCCTCCGATGGGGACGAACTTAGACCATCAGTCTAATCTCTCGCGACGGCGCGTCAAGCGCCCCAGGCCCGTGCATGCGCCCCGCCCGCCGCGATACGAGCCGCTCCCCCGCTCCGCGTGGAGTCCGCATGTCCTCGCCCGCCAGCCCGCTCGCCTCGCCCTTGCCCTGGGATCTCGTCGCGGACGACTACGCCTCCGAGGTCGTCCCGTACTTCGAGCGCTACGCGCGCGAGGCGCTGCGGCTGGCCGCGGTGACGCCCGAGCAGGCGGTCCTGGACGTCGCCTGCGGCCCGGGCACGCTCAGCCTGCTGGCGGCACGGATGGGGGCGCAGGTCAGCGCGCTGGACTTCGCCGAGGAGATGGTCGGGCGCTGTCGGGCGCGCTTCGCCGCGGAGGGCCTGCGCGTGGACCTGCGCGCGGGCGACGGCCAGGACCTCCCTTTCCAGGACGAGACCTTCGACGCGGGCTTCTCGATGTTCGGCCTGATGTTCTTCCCTGACCGCGTGCGCGGGCTCGCGGAGCTGCGCCGGGTGGTGCGCCCAGGCGGCGCGGTGGTGGTCTCGAGCTGGAGGCCGCTCGGAGAGGTCCCGGCCTTGGACGCGATCTTCAGCGCCCTGCGCGAGGAGATGCCGAACCTGCCCGTCGGCGGGGCGGCCGGGCCGCTGGGCACCGAGGAGGCGATCCACGAGGAGACGGCGCAGGCGGGCCTGAGCCGCGTGGAGATCGTCCCGGAGAGCCACGCCGCCGAGTACGCCAACGCCCCGGAGTTCTGGGCCTCGATGGAGCGCACGCTGGCGCCGCTGGTCCTGCTGAAGCACCGCCTGGGCGAGGACTGGGCGCCCATGCGCGCGCGCCTGCAGGAGCGTGTGCTGAGCAGCCTGGGCGAGGGCCCGGTGTCCTACGAGATGAAGGCCTGGCTCACGGTCGCTCGTCGTTGATCAGGAGCCGGCCCCACAGCAGGCGCGGCGCCTAGTCACCGCCGCGCGCGAGCAGCACGAGCGCGTCGCGGTTGCAGCGCAGCTCGGCGCGGAGCAGGGCTTGGGCGGCCTCCGTACTCGGCGAGGAGATGCAGAGAGGAGACGCTCACCAGGCGCCCTCCACGCGCAGAGCCGGGGCGCGCTCCTCCCCCCTGCCCACGGCGCCCAGGCCAACCGAGACGGCGAGCGGGGCTTCGTCCTGGCCCAGGGTGTGCAGACGGGCGGTGCCGATGCCGACGCCCGCGCCAAGCAGCCCGCCGGCGATCACATCGGTAGGATGGTGATAACCCGCCGCGACGCGCAGCGTGCCTGCGCTGGCCGTCAGCGCCGTGGCGCCGCCATAGGCCAGGCCCGCCACCCAGGGCGCGGCGCCGCGAGCGCGCAGGTCCTGCCAGAGCAGCGTCGCCACCGAGAAGCTGATCGCGCCGGCAGACGAGGTGTGGCCGGAGGGGAAGCTCTTGTAGGCGTCGTAGTGCCCGGCCTCGGACAGATCGTGCTGCAAGGTCTCGCTGGCGTAGGCCTCGGGCCAGGTCTGTTGAAAGGCCGGCGCTGTGTAGGGTCGAGGCCGCGAGATGGCCACCTTGAGGATCTCCGTGATGAACAGATCGACGCTCACGCTCTCGACGGCCACCAGCGACCAGGCGGCGCCCGCGCCCAGGCTCTGCTCGCGCAGCCCACCGTAGACGCCCACCCCCAGCGCGCCCAGCACGGGCAGGTTGGCGCCGTACCAGGCGCCGGGGTGGCTGAAGGCGTCGCTGATGGCATCGGCCCTGGGGTTCCAGCGCGGGGTCGCGGGCAGGTCCAGGCCGCGCATCTCCGCCACCCCGCCAGGGCTCCGCGGCCCTTGCCCGTAGAGGAGGGCCAGCCCGCCCAGGCTGAGCCCCGTCACCGCGAGGTCGGGCACCCAGCGCACAGAGACGACGCCAGCATCAACTCGCCCCAGGATGGAATTCGTCCCCTCGGCCAGCGCGGGACGCGCCAGCAGGCAGACGGTGAGCAGGGATCCGGTCATGGGCGCTCCAGACCGGCAGCGTATCGCGCGGCGGGCCGGGTTACCTGGGCCGCGAGCCCCCTCCAGCCGCAGGTCCCCCCATGACCCCCGCCGAGCTCCGCGCCTGGTCCGACGAGATCACCCAGCGCCACCTCGCCGAGCCCCTGCTCGGGCGCTACCGCGTCGCGCGCGTGGACGAGGAGACCTGGAAGCGCAGCTTCGATCTCGTGCGACAGGACATCTTCCCTGGCGACGCCCACCTCGATCTGTCGCGCGCCTGGTCCGAGGACCGCCTGCGCCGCTTCGACGATCTGAACGCGCTGCTGGGCGAGCCCATCGCGCACCACCTGATCCTGCACGACCAGGAGCAGGACGACGCGCCGATGGCCTGGTTTCATGGCGCCCAGGACATGTGGGCGAACTACACCATGGCGATCACCGGCGTCCACCCTGCCTGGCGCGGCCGCAAGATCTACCCGGCCTTCCTGGCGCGCATGCTCGGGATGCTGGACGAGCTGGGCTTCCGCGAGGTGAGGAGCCGCCACCAGGCGAACAACAACGCCGTGCTCATCCCCAAGCTGCGCGCGGGCTTCCAGATCGCCGCCTTCGAGGTGGCGCCGAGCTACGGCTTCCTGGTGCACCTGCGCTACACCTTCTCCGAGGCCATGCGCGCCGTCTATGCCTGGCGCATGGACGCGCGCGTCGGCAGCGCGGCGCTCATCCGCGAGCGTATCCTGACCCCTGAGGAGCTCCCTTGACCATCACCGACCACTACTCCCGCGCCTGGGTCGAGGTTCAGAAGAACTTCATGGCCTGGGTCGTCTTCTACGCGGTCTTCTCGGGCGTCGCCGTGATGACCTGCGGGCTGGGCTTTCTGTTGATGCCCAACGTGCTGCGCGAGGTGCGCGACAGCCTGGCGGGCGACCGCGCGCCCGAGCTGGGGGCCATGTTCCGCACGGACCGCCTGGGCAACGACGTGTTCAACATGGGCATCCTCTGGGTGGCCATCTCGGCGGGCAGCCTGATCGCCGGCATCGGCGGCACCGTCGCCGCCTTCGCGCTGCAGATGCTCTCGCCGCTGGCCGCCGACGACCGCTATCAGCCGCTGGACAACGCGAAGATCTCGCTGCAGCACGTGCTCGCGCACGCCGGCGACCACTTCGTCTTCTTCCTCATCGCCGGCGCGCTGGTCTCCGCCTCGAGCATGCTCTGCCTGCTGCCGCTGCTGGTGGCCATGCCGCTCATCGGGGTGGCGCACTGGCTGTGGTACCAGCAGGTGCGCGGCGAGCTGGACGACATCGCCGCCAAAGAGGGCATTCGCCTCATCGAGAGAGCAAGCTAGATTATGTTGTTTCTCCTCTGCGCGCTGGCCCAGGCCCAAGACGTCCGCTTCGTGGTCGTGGGCGACACGCAGGCGCACAGCGGGGCCGGCGTCAACTGGGACGTCTTCCCCACGCTGATCGCCGACATCGACGCGCTGTCGCCGGACTTCGCCTTCTTCGTCGGCGATCTGACGAACGGCTCCACGGACCTGACCTTGCAGATCGCCGCCTGGGAGGAGTGGATCGCCGCCAGCGACGCCATGCTCGCCGATCGCTACGCCGTGGCCGGTAACCACGACCTCTTCGCCGTCGGCAGCAAGGCCGCCTGGTCAGACGTCTTCGACTGGCTGCCGCGCGAGAACAGCCCGGAGGGCGACGAGGGGCTGAGCTACTGGTTCGAGCGGGGCAACTGCCGCTTCATCAGCGTGCTGACGGACGTGGACGGCGCCGTGCGCACCGACCTGTCCAACCCAGGGTGGATCAAGGAGGTGCTCGAGGACGCCGCCTCCGACGGGGTCGAGCACACCTTCCTCTTCACCCACCACCCCGTGAGCTGGAGCCAGTATGACTGGCTGGGCGGCACCTCGGGCGAGCTGTGGCAGCTCGCGGTGCAGAACGACGTGGCCGCCCTCTTCGCCGGACACTGGCACCTCTACCAGCCCGGTCAGCTCGGCGGCGGCGGCGACACCTGGGAGGTCATCGACGGCACCGGCGGCGGCGACCAGAGCTACGAGCCCGTCCGCCCGTCCAACCTGGGCTATGGCTTCGTGATGGTCGAGGTTTGGGGCGGCCGGATCGAGGCCACCTTCTACCGGGACGAGGACGAGGACGGCC
>CAZKWG010000285.1:0-9227 GCA_964556105.1 uncultured Enterobacterales bacterium
TTCGCTGTCCCTCGAGGCCCCGGCAGGTCACCCTGTCGGGGTCTCGTCTTTTGGGTCGTCGTCGTCCGGCCTCAGGCGGACTTCGCCGCGCCGGCCTTCGACGGCTTCACGCCCATGGCCTTCGCCGCGTCGGTGTCGCGCATGGGCAGCGTGGTGCGCCAGACGCCGTCATAACGATGGATGGCGGCGGCGATGGCGGGCGCCGTCGGCACGAGGCCGATCTCCCCCACGCCCTTCACGCCCCAGGGGCCGTGCGGGTCTGGGTGCTCGAGGAGCAGGGTGGTGAGCTTCGGCATGTGGCGGTCCTTGACGATGCCGAGGTTGCGGAAGCGCAGGTCGGGCATGCCGAGGTCGTCGATCACCAGCTCCTCGGAGAGCGCGAAGCCGATGCCCATGTGCAGGCTGCCCTCGATCTGGCCTTCGCAGGCGACGCGGTTGACCACGCGCCCCACGTCGTGCGCGGCCACCACCTCCTCGAGCTTGCCGTCCGCGCCGACGATGGCGAGCTGGGTGGCGAAGCCGAACGCGTAGTGCGTGGTGGGGTTCTCTTCCTGGGCGTCGACCGTGTGGGTGATCGGCGCCTTCCAGGTCCCGCTGAAGCGGCGACCGACCAGCGCGGCCAGCGCTCCGCCGGCGTCGGCGAGCGCCGCGTTGAAGTCGGGGGCGGCGGCGAGGATGGCGTTTCCGCCCAGATAGGTGGCGCGGCTGGCCGTGGTCATGTCTACGTCCACCGCCTCGGCCGTGGAGCAGACGACGTTGAAGAGAGAGGCCGGCAGCCCGGTGGCCTCGGCGGCGAAGATCATCATCGCCGTGTCGTGGCCCTGGCCCATCTCGGTGAAGCCCGTCGAGAGGAGGATCTCCGTGGCGGATCGCACCTCGATCACCACCCGGCCCACCTCCTCGAGCCCGTTGCCCATGCCGATGTTCTTTACGCCGCAGGCCACCCCGACGTGCTTGCCGGCCGCCTTCGCCGCCGCGTAGTGGGGGCGGATGGCGTCGAGGGTCTGGAGCACGGCGCAGCCCGCGTTCATCACCTGGCCGGTGCCGAAGCGGTCTCCGGGGACCAGCAGGTTCCGGGCGCGGAATTCCAGCGGGTCCAGACCTGCGAGATCCGAGAGGCGCTCCAGGCAGCCCTCCAGCGCGAAGGTCGCCTGGTTGACGCCGAAGCCGCGCATCGCCCCCGCGACCGGGTTGTTGGTGTAGACGGTGTAGGCCTCGACGTTGACGTTGGGCACGCGGTACGGGCCGGCGGCGTGACCGGCGGCGCGCTCCATCACCTTGTCCCCGACGCTGGCGTAGCCGCCCGTGTCGCCGAGCATGTGGGCCTCGATCCCCACCAGGCGGCCCTCGGCGTCGCAGCCCACACGATAGCGCATCCGCAGGGCGTGCCGCTTCGGGTGGAAGCGCGTGGACTCCTCCATCGAGAGCGAGACCTTGACCGGTCGTCCGGTCTTCATCGCCAGGGCCAGCGCGTGCGGCTGCACGTTCAGGTCCTCCTTGGCGCCGAAGGCCCCGCCCGTGGGGACGAGCTGAACGACCAGCTTCTCGGGAGGCAGGCCGAAGAGCTGGCAGAGCTGCCGGCGGTCGTCGAAGACGCCCTGGCCGCAGGAGTAGACCAGCCAGGCGCCGTCGTCCAGCGGGACCACCAGCGCGCTCTCCGGCTCCAGGAAGGCCTGGTCCACCATCTGGGTCTGGAAGGTCTCCTCGACCACGTGGGCGGCCCCGGCCAGCGCGGCGGCGGCGTCCCCCTTCTTCACGCGGCAGGTGGCGAGGATGTTCTTCGGGTCCTGCGCGGCGGTGACCAGATCGGTCAGCGGCGTGAGCGCCTCGACCTCGATGACGATGGCGTCGGCGGCGGCGCGGGCGATCTCCGGCGTGTCCGCGGCGACGGTCGCCAGGATATCGGCGACGCAGCGGGTCTCTTCGCCGATGGCCACCATGATCGGCCAGTCGCGGAAGACGAGGCCCGTGCGGCGATCGGCGGGGAGCTCGGCGGCCGTGATCACGGCGCGCACCCCTGGGATGGCGAGGGCAGGGGAGACGTCGATCTTCGTCACCCGGCAGCGGGCCATCGGCGTCCAGCGCAGCGCGCCATGAAGCATCCCCGGCCGAACCATGTCGTCGATATAGGGCCGCTGCCCGAGCACGCCGAGGCGCAGGTCCTCCTGGCGCCAGGTCGAGCCCAGCCCCTGGCCCTGGCCGCCCTGCGCCGGCACCTCACCCGCGCGGATCCACTTCGCCGCGAGGTGGACGCTGTCATGGATCTTCTTCCAGCCCGTGCAGCGGCAGACGTGCATCTGCAGGGCCTTGGCGATGTCGTCGTCCGAGGGCTCCGGCGTCTTGTCGATGAGCGCCTTGCACTGCATGACGATGCCCGGCGTGCAGTAGCCGCACTGGGTGCCGCCGCAGGTCACGAAGGCTTCCGTGAGCGCCGCCGCCTCGAGCGGGCTCAGGCCATCCTGCGTCAGGACCGTCTTGCCCGCGAGGCTCTTGACCGGCAGGGTGCAGGTCAGGCGCGGCTTGCCGTCCACCAGCGCCGCGCAGCATCCACAGATGCCCTGCGGATCGCAGCCCGGCTTCAGCGAGATGTTGCCCAGATCGTCGCGGAGCACGCGCAGCGCGGAGCGTTTGGGGTCCGCCGACAGGCTGACCTCCTGGCCGTTCAGGTTGAAGCGGATCTCCATCGCCTCGGACATCGGGACCTCCACCAGAGCCCAGCATATCGCTCTCTGGAGCTTTTCCCACACGCCCGGGATAGTTCGAGCGGATGCGTCGCCTGTGGCCCGCTCTCGCGTTGGTGCTCTACGCCCTGCTCGCCCTGTATCAGACCTATCCGGCGTGGCTGGACGGTGAACGCGGGGTCGTGGGGCTCTGGACGCATCCGGACATGATCTCCAACCACTGGTTGTACCGGTGGATCCCGGAGCAGCTCCTGGATGGGGCCTCGATCCTTCACAATGACCGGTACTACGTGCCGGTGGGGGACGGCCCCTGGCTGGCGGGCAACGGGTCCGACGCGATCCCCTACACCCTGTTCGCCGCCCTCTTCGCCTGGCCGGGGTCGGTGACGCGGTGGATCCTGCTGGCGATCACGCTCAACGGGCTCTCCGGCTACCTGCTGGCCCGGCGCCTGGGCGGGAGCGGGCCGGCGGCGCTGGTCGCGGGCGGGGCCGTGGCGTTCTCGCCCTATGTCGCCGAAGAGCTGGCGGGAGCCCGCTTCGCGCAGCTCCCGATCTACTGGATCGGCTTCTTCCTCGTCGCCTGGCATGCGCTGCTCGAGGCGGCGCCTTCGGACGGCCCCTGGCGCCCGCGCGGAGCGGTGCTGTGGAGGGGCGTCCTCGCCGGGCTGCTCTTCGGCGCCGCCGCGTTCTCGTACTGGTACGCCGGGCTGTGGTGCGCGGTGGCTGGCGGGCTCTTCTGGGCGTTTCGCCCACGCCTTCGCGCGCTCGTCCCCTTCGTGCCCGTGGCGCTGGCCACCACCCTGCCGCCGCTCATCGTCTTCCTGGTGAGCTGGTCGGAGATCCCGGGCACCGCGGAGGCGAGCTTCCCCCACCCGCTCGCCATGCAGAGCAGCCTGCCCCTGCTCTTCCCCGTCCTGGGCGGCCCCGGCTTCTGGGGCGGGATCATCCTGCCCCTGGCCCTGGTGTTGCCCGCCCTCGGCGCGCTGATCGGCCCGGTCTACGACGTCTGGCGCGCCGGCGCGCCCAAGGACCCGCGCGCCTGGCTGGGGCTGATCCGCGGGGTCTGGGCGCAGCTCGGCTGGGCGCAGCGCGCCTGCGTCGCGTCCTCGCTGCTGTTCTACCTGCTCTGTCTCGGGCCCTTCCCCTCGCTCTCGGGGGGTGGCGAGGGCGGGGTGCCCGGGCCCTTCTGGTTCCTCTACGGCGTGGGCGGACCGCTTCGGCGCTACTGGTGGCCTTATCGGCACATCGCCGTCCTCACGTTGACGCTGGCGCCCCTCGCCGCCCTGGGCCTGGAGCGCGCCTTCCGCTGGCTCGCCGAGCAGGCCGATCCCTGGCTGCGGCCCGTGGTCCCGGGCGCGCTGGCGCTCGCGCTGGTCCTGCTCCTGCTCCTGCCCGTCGAGGTCGGCGCGCGCGGCGGCACGCTGACGGCGCCGGTGTCGGTCTGGAGCTCCCCGGAGGCCTACACGAAGCTCGCTGAGCTGCCCGGCGAGGTGGTGCTGGAGCTGCCCATCTCGCCCCCCCTGGTCTGCGGGCAGCAGACGCTCTCCTATCAGTGGGTTCACGGCAAGAAGCTGCTCAACGGCCACGCCATGTGGGTGGACCGCGTTCGCCCGGCCGCCTGGGACACCTGGGTGGCGCAGAACAGCTTCCTTGTCGGCCTCATGTCCCTCGAGCAGGGCGAGCACGAGGGCACGTTCAGCGTGGACGAGGCGGCCCTGGAGGCGCTTCGTGCGGTGGGCCTGCGCTATCTCGTCCTGAACACGGAGTACCTCCCCGCCGAGCTGGCGCCGCTCGTCGAGGTCTACCAGAGCCTCTTCGACGGGCTCTTCGGCCCGCCGGCCTTGGCGGTGGAGGGAAGTCTCTATGCTTGGGATATTTCGAAGACTGTGAATAAATCCGTGGAGCCGCTGCCCTTCCGCCTGCCCGTGGTGCTGCGCGGGATGCACGATGGAGGGCGCCTGCCCCTGGCGGGCGTGATCGACGCGCAGGGCTGGGAGCTGGCGTCACGGCGTTTCCCGCCGGAGCTGCCGCTGCGCGGCGAAGAGGACGAGCGCCCATGATGACCCGCCTGAGCGCGCTGCTTCGTGCGCACGGTCTGTCGGCCCTGGCCCTGCTCGTCGCGGTCGGCCTGGCCTTCTGGCCGCTGCCCACGCTGCTGGGCGGGCCCGTGGCGCTGGGGCACGAGGGGAGCGATCTGGCCGACCACTACTGGGGGACCTGGTGGTTCGGCCGCGAGCTGCTGAGCGGGAGCTGGCCTGACACCACCGATCTCGTGCAGTTCCCCGGCGAGGTGGCGCTCTGGTACGTGGACCCGCTGGGGGCGCTGATCGGCCTGCTCCTGCGCCCTGCGGGGTTCCCCTTCGCCTGGAACGGGCTGGTGTTGATTCAGGCCTGGCTGGGAGCGCTGGCGGCCTACGCGGTGGGCGTGCGCTTCAGCGGCAGCCGGACGGCGGGCGTGCTCGCCGGCGTGATCGTGGGTTGCTCGCCCTATCTCATCGGGCTCGCGCACTCCGGGCTGTCCGAGTACCTCGGGCTGGCCCTGCCCGTGCTCTTCATCGGCGCCCTGATCTCCGCCATGGGGCTGGATCCTCGGGGCGTGGGGCCGTCGCCGCGGGCGCCGCTCATCGCCGGGCTGCTCCTGGCCGGGTGCGCCTTTCAGGCCTTCTATTACGCGGCCTTCGGGGCGCTGCTCACGGGTCTCGCCGTGCTGGGGCCGGGCTGGCGCGAGCGCCTGCGGGTCGCGGTGAAGATCGCGCTGGTCTTCGGCGTGGTGTCCGCCCCGCTCTTCGTCGTGGCCTGGTCAACCCTGACCAGCCCAGCGGCGGCGGTCACCACGGAGAACGCGCCGGGCTGGTCTTACAAGGCGCTGCCGGCCACCGACCTGCTGACCTTCCTGCGGCCGGGTGAGTACTACTTCCCGGACATGCGCGAGGAGAACCCCGGGATCCTGCACGTCAACTACCTGGGCTGGGTAGGGCTGGGGCTGAGCCTCTGGGCGCTCGCGCGGCGCGGGAGCGCCGAAGAGGGGCGCGGCGCGCGCGTGTTGTGGCCGATGGTGGCCGGCTATGCGCTGTTCACGCTCGGGCCGCGCCTCTGCGTGGACGGTCAGCTGATGAGCTGGGGGGGCGGGGCGGTCCCCCTCCCGCTGGCGGCGCTCTATGTGCCGGGCTCACCCTTCCGTTTCGTGCATCATCCCTATCGAATGGTCGCTTTCCTGATCCCGCTGCTCGCGCTGCTGGCCGCGTGGGCGGCGCGCCGTCTGCCGCGGCCCGCGGTGGCTGGCCTCGCCGTCGCCGCGCTGCTCGAGGCCACGCTGGTCTCGCCAGCGCCCTGGCCGCTGGCCACCACGCGCGTCGAGACACCGGCGGTCTACGCCGATCTTCCTGCGGGACCCGTGCTGGACTGGCCGCCGGACGCGACCACCTGGAACCGCCGCTACGCCCTCTGGCAGGTCACCCACGGTCGCCCCATCGCGTACGGCGTCAACACCTTCGTCACCGATGAGCTGCTGAGCGATCCGCTCATTCAACGCCTCTTACGGGAGCTCTCCAACCCGAACGCGCGCGCCAGGAACCGCGACGTGCCCTACAACGGGCGGCTCCTGAGGCCGCCCCAGGGGAGCAGCACGCGCCTGGCCGCGCAAGGCTTTCGATCGCTGCTCGTCCATCGCGCGGCGCTGAGCGTGGGAGAGTTCGATCGCCTCCGCCCGATTCTTGTGGAGGAATTTGGAGAACCGGCCAGCGAGGACGAGACGACGGCGGCCTGGGCTCTCCGCTGAGTGCGCCTCGATCTTACGTGGATCTTACAGGCGCTCAGATAGATCTTTCTTAAGATGTTGTGAGGTCGGTAATATCTGACCTCGAGTCAACGAGTGGCCTCGCTGAATGAGAGAGCGGTCTTGGAGGTGTTCCTATGCCTGGTGACAAGGCTCCGCAGATGGTGGAGACGGACGCAATTCACGCCTATCTACGGTTGACGCACGCCGCGGAGTGCGCGCAAGAGCACATCCAGCGGATGCTTCGCCCGCTCGGGCTCACGCCGGGGCAGATCTCCGTGTTGCAGCTCCTGTTTCGTGAGGGGCCGCTCCAGCACGGGCAGATCGGCCCGGCGGTCTCGCGCAGCAGCGGCAACGTGACCACGGTGGTGGACAACCTCGTGCGTCGCGGGCTTGTTCAGCGCGAGCGCAGCACGGCGGATCGGCGCGTGGTCCACGTCGCCCTGACCGAGGCCGGTCGCGCCACGATCGCCCGCGTCCTGCCGGACTACTCGGACGAGGTCCAGCATGCGATGGGGCGCCTGGATCGCGAGCAGCTCCTCGCGCTGGCGGTGCTCTGCGAGCAGCTCGTCGAGACCACGGACGCGGCTCGGCTGGTTCGCGCCGGCTGAGGGCTCAGCCTCGGGTCGCCCGCGCGGCGCGCTCCAGCGCCTCCGGTAGGCGGCCCAGCGCGTGCTCCAGCGTCTCGGCCAGCGCGGCGCCGGCCGCCCGAGGGTGGCCGCCGCCGCTGGTCGTCAGCGAGCGCGCCAGCGCCGCGACGTCGACCCGAACCCGGCTGCGCAAGGAGAGCTTGACGCGGCCTGGGGCGCGCTCGATGGCGAGGCAGGCGATCTCGACGCCATGGGTGAAGACCAGGGTGTCCACGATCCCCTCGATGTCCGCCTCGCTGGCTCCAAAGCGCCTCAGATCGTCCTGGCTGATCGCGCCGAGGATGACCTCGCCCTCGCCCAGCAGGCGCGCGCTCGACAGGACGTGCCCGAGCAGCCGCAGCCCGCCCTGCCGGCGCTCCATCAGCACGCGCGCGGAGATCAGCGAGTGGTCGACCCCCGTCTCCAGCAGGCGGGCGGCCAGCGTGTGGCAGGAGGGGCGCGTGTTCGAGTAGCGGAACCCGCCCGTGTCGAAGATGAGCCCCGTGTAGAGCAGCGAGGCCAGATCCAGGTCGAGCCCGACGCCCCAGCGCTCCAGGAGCTGCCAGACCAGCTCGGTCGCGCTCGACGCGCCCGCGTCGAGCAGTGCGATCTCGTAGTCGGTGGGGTCGGTGCTGGCGTGGTGATCGATGAGGACCCGGGTCGGGGCGGCGTCGAAGGCGCGCTGGACGGGCGGGGTCAGGCGGCGGCGGTCGCCGTCGAGCACCACCGCGACCTCATAGGGGCCGGCGATGTCGTCATCGGGGATCATGTCCGCGGCCCCGGGCATCCAGGCGTAGCGGAAGCTGGCGGTGCCCGCGACCTCGACGCGCGCCTTGCTGACCCGGGCCGCGCCGCGCGCAAGCGCCAGGCAGGCCCCGATGCTGTCCCCGTCCGGGTCCACGGGCCCGGTCAACAGGACGCGTCGAGCGTCGCGCAACGCGGCGCGGAGGGGTTCGCTGGTGAGCTGGGCGTCCATTCCGTTGTCGTCCTCGACGGCGGGCGGTCTGGCCCGGAGGGATGAGCCGACGAGCTTAACAAAAGCGGCCCGGAGGGAAAAGCGGGATGCTCGTCTCATCGCGCGCCCTGTTATGCGCAGGACTCGGAGAGGAGAGAGGCGACATGGAGACGAGCGTTCTGGTCTTCCCCGGTCAGGGTTCACAGCGGGCGGGGATGGCCCAGGATTTTTGCCAGGAATTCGCCGAGAGTCGCGCTGTGTTCGACGAGGCCTCGGACGCGCTCTCGCTCGACCTGCGCGAGATCTGCGCCGGCTCCGACGAGCGGCTCTCGCTGACGGAGTGCACACAGCCGGCGATCCTCGTGGCGGAGATCGCCATGTTGCGCGCGTTGTCCGCTCACTTCGGGCTGAGCGCCACGCATTTTGGTGGCCACAGCCTGGGCGAGTACACGGCGCTGGTCGCCGCCGGGGCGATCCCGCTCGCGGAGGCCGCGCGGCTGGTGCGCGAGCGGGGGCGGCGGATGCAGGAGGCGGTGCCGCGGGGCGAGGGCGCGATGGCGGCGGTCATGCGCGACCCGCTGGACCCGGAGCTCCTGCGAGCGACCCTGGTCGGACTGGAGGTGGATCTGGCGAACATGAACGCGCCCGACCAGATCGTGATCTCGGGCAGCGCCGCCGACGTCGCGCAGGGTGTCGCGCGCATTCAGGCCAGCCCGGAGCTGCACGGCGCGCGGGCGAAGCTGCTCGACGTCTCCGCCCCCTTCCACTCACGGTTGATGGCGCCCATCGAGGCGGGCTTCCGCGCCCTCCTCCAGGCGTCGTCGCGCACCTGGGCGCCCGCGCGCGCGGCGCAGGTCGTCTCGAACTACACCGGCGCCTTCCATCAGGGCGAGGGCGAGGCGGTGGTGGACGCGTTGACGCGCCAGATCTCGGGCGGGGTCCGCTGGGTGGACGACATGCGCGCCCTGCTCTCGCTGAGCCCCACCCGGGTGCTGGAGATCGGGCCGAATCGCCCGTTGCGAGGTTTCTTCCGCGCGCTCGACGTGGAGGTGGAGGCCATCTTCAACACCACCACGGCGCGCCGGGTGCTGGGCGGCTGAGCCCCTGCAGGACTGAGCCCCCGCGCGACCCTTAGCCAGGTCACAAAGCCGGGTGCCGAAAACCCGGCTTTGTGACCTGGCGTGCGG
>CAZKWG010000286.1:0-9227 GCA_964556105.1 uncultured Enterobacterales bacterium
CCGCCCCCGCCGCGGAAGGCGCGAAGTAGGACCTTCGCTCTGGACGCGACATCTGGAGATCTTTTCGGATGTCGTGTCCATTGACGCGCGACGTATGATTTGTGTTGTCACCCTCTGCGCCGTCGCCCAGGAGCTCCGATGAGCGGTCCCAGATCACCGATCTGCCCCGAGCAGCTGCACTACGCCGATCCGTCCGCGAACCATCAGACCCTGCCGCTCTCGCCACGAATTCTCGCGCTCCAGCACCCGACCCTGGGCTTTCCGGCCCTGCTGACCGCGGGCCAGGCGCTGGTGGTCATCCTCAGCCTCCCCGATGAACAGTCGCCTTCGCGCGTCCGTCTCTCGCTCGTCGATCGGCATCGGGGAAACCCCGACGTCGAGTTGCGCGCCCTCGGCGAGCCCGAGCGGCTGGAGGCCAGCCCCAGCGGGCGCGTGGCCTGGAGACTCAGCCTCGCCCTGGACGGGGTCGCGCCGGCCCTCTACGATCTCGTGCTGAGCCGCGACGGCGAGCGCGAGACGCAGCCCAACAGCGTGGCCGTCTACGATCGGATCCGCGGCGACGAGACGGTGGTGTTCTCCGGCGACAGTCAGTTTCACGGCTTGAACCGGCGCTGCCTCCTGCGCTGGGTAGAGCTCCTGAACGCCCGTGACGACGTGGCGTGGGTGGCGCTGGTGGGTGACGTCTGCGACAACGACGTGCAGAGCCCTCAGCACCTGCTCCAGCTCTCGGCGACCATCGGGCCGGGCCCCGTGGTCCACCATTACGCGACCGAGTACCCCGAGAGCCACGCCATCCTATCGACGCTTCGGCACCCCGTCGTGCTCGTGCCCGGCAACCACGACGGCATGGTGGCCTATGAGGACTACGCCCCAGGCCAGCCCACCACGGTCTACCTCGGGCCGGATCCGCTGAACCGCGTCGCGTACGACGGGCTCCACCACTTCCGGGTGACGTTCGGGCCGCTCTATTTCTCCTTCGACTGGGGCGGCACACGCTATCTCGCGCTGAACAGCTTCGACCTGCCGCGCCATCAGCGCCTGGGCTACCACGCCGTGGTGTCCAACTGGGGCGGCAGCCTGGGCGCGGAGCAGCTCGGCTGGCTGGAGCGCACGCTCGCGGAGGCGGACGCGCTCGGCCTCCACAAGGTGGTGCTCTCGCACCACGATCCGCGAGGTGGCTCGAAGGGAGCGGCCCTCGGGCGCTATCACGACGTGCGGCCCTTCAACTTCTCCAGCCTGGGCGTGGTCCTCAAGGAGTACCTGGCCTATCTGCTCAAGCACGGGCGCCAGCGCTGGCAGCAGGAGTGGATGCGCCTCCCCGGCGAGGCCGCCAACCCGGCGCGCCCCCTGCTGGAGCTGCTGGCGCGCCACCGCGTCGCGGCGGTGGTCATGGGCCATGACAACCTGAACTGGTTCGAGCGTTACGCGCCCGGCGACGACCTCTTCGCGCCGCGCGAGCCGGAGGTCATCCACTACCGCGGGGACACGCTCCCGGCGGCCCTCGAGGCGCGCGTCCCCGCTGTGAGCGCGGCCTTGGCCCAGGGCGACGCCGCCGGCGCGCTCGCCCTGGTCTCCGATCTGTCCGAGGAGGACGGCGCCCTGGTCCTCACGGCCGCCGCGGAGCGCGACATCGAGGAGGAGGTGCTGATCTTCCGCTCCGGCGACGACGAGGACGATGGCTGGCGACCGACCCTGGTCGCGCCGATCACCTTTCTGCATGTGGACGATATCGGCGCCTACACGCACGCCAAGGAGCGGCACATGCGCGACTACGGCTATGTGGAGGTCCGCCTGCGCGACGGCGCTCCGAAGCAGGTGCGCGCGATGAACCTCTCGACAGAGCCGCCCGGGACCTGGGAGACGGTGCTCGTCGGCGAGTAGACATGAAGCTGATTCATTCCTATTGAGGCAAGACATGAACTCACTTCATCTTCTCCTCGCAGACGACGCCGGCCCTGCGCTCCCGGACGGCGCCGACGCGGCCCTGCTCGACCGGGCGACGCTGCCGGAGGGCACGAAGAAGGTCACCCATCTCTTCGACGAGGATCGCACCAACGATCTCGCCGCCCAACGTTGGGCGGTGGTCTACCCCGAGGGTCGGCCGGAGCTGCTGGACCTCATCGGCCCGCTGATGAGCCTGCGCGAGCAGCAGCAGCGCGCGAAGCCCCTGGTGCGCGCGCTCGGGCCCGAGGACGACGGGCGAGCGCTCTACCAGGAGCTCTACGACGGGAAGCTCCCTTATGCGGAGCAGCCTCGCTACGTGCTCCTGCTGGGCGATCTCGACGAGATCGCGGCGGAGGTCCAGATCCGTCTCGGCGGCGCGGGGGCCATCGGGCGCCTGGCCTTCGACCGACCCGAGGACTACCGCGCCTACGCCGACAAGGCGGTGGCCTGGGATGGGCGCGAGCTGGGGCCGAGCCCGCGCACCCTGCTGTATGGGGCCTATGACCCCTACGATGGGGCGATGCGCGCTGGCGAGGACGATCTGCTCAGCGCCGTGCAGGCCGACCTCGAGTCCCGCAGCCCGCGCGCCCAGATGAGCTTTGGACGCAAACAACAGACGCCGGTAGACGGCCTGCGCGCGCTGCTCGCCTCGGCCACGGAGGCCTCGCCGAGCGTGCTGCTCACGGTCACCCACGGGCTCGGCAGCGCGCGCTGGGGCGAGGAGGAGCGCCGCAAGCGGCAGGGCGCCTTGCGGATCACCAGCGGCGTGGCCCTGGAGGCCGAGCTGGTGCGCGATCGCCCCTTCCTCCCCGGCGGGCTCTGGGCGCTCTTCGCCTGCTTCGGCGCGGGCACGCCCCACCACAGCCGCTTCGACCTCTGGCTGCGAGACCTCGTCTCCAGCGGCGCGCTGAGCGGGGCGCCCAACGTGCTCGGGACCCTGGCGGCGGGCAGGCCCTTCGTCTCTGCGCTGCCCAAGGCGGCGCTGGCCAACCCAGAGGGGCCGCTCGGCGTGCTGGGCCACATCGACCTCGCCTGGGGCTGGAGCTTCCGTGACGAGGCCGGCGGCGGCGAGAGCCGCGCCATGCGCTTCGCCGGCCTGCTCACCAGCGCGGCGAACGGCGACCGTTTCGGGCTGGGCACGGGCCCCATCGGGCGCGCGCTGCGCGGGGCCGGGCACAAGCTGGCCGAGTACACGGAGAAGGAGAAGCTGGGGACGCTGACGCCCGAGGACCGCAAGACCCGCGGCCACGACTGGATGACCTGGCACGATCTGGGAGCCTGGATCCTGCTCGGGGACCCCGCCGCGCGCCTGCCCCTCACCCGCGCCCGGGCGCCGACCACCGCCGAGCTGCTCGGCTTCCCCTTCCCCGCGCCGCCGAGCCCCGCCGCGTCCAGCGCTGCCCCCAGCCAGACCTCGGGCCCCGACGTGCTCACGCTGGAGAGCCTGGTGCTGGCGAAGCTGGCGGGCGAAGCCGACGTGCGCGCCCGCGCCGAGGCCATGGGCGTGAGCTGGCCCACCCTGCGCCGCATGGAGCAGGCCTACACCGAGGCCGGACGGAAGGCGCTGGCCGAGCTGTCCCGCTGATGGGTCCACCCCCTCTTGATTCATCGAGGAAAAGAACATGCAGGTCTTGATTCCCGGGGACTCCGGTCCGCTCGTTCAGTTCGTGCAGCAGCGCCTCGACCAGCTCGGCTTCGGCCCGCTGGCCGCGACCGAGGTCCTCGACGCGACCACCTTGGAGGCGCTGGAGCGCTTCCAGGAGGCGAGACAGATCCCAGAGACCGCCCTGGTCGGCGATCACACCTGGCTGGCCCTCATGGACGTGGACCTCGGCGTGGCTGGCCCCCTGCACTTCGGCGGCGCCGGGCAGCAGGTCCCCGACGAGATCGCCTTCGACCGCATCGCGCCCGATGGCGGAGGGCCGGCGCTCATCGAGGTGCAGCTCCGGCTGCGCGCGCTCGGCTACCCCAACAGCGGCGAGACGGTGAACGGCCCGCTGACCCAACGTGGCTTGCGCGCCTTCCAGGCCAGCCGCAGCCTGGAGAGCACGGGCGCCGTGGACAGCGAGACCATGCTCGCGCTGAGGATGGCCACGCGCGAGGCCGGGCCGCTCTTCTTCTTCGCCGATGAGACCGACTTCGAGCCCACGCGCGACCCCATCGCCTTCGGTCTCGAGTCGCGGGACGTGGTCGGCGAGGGGGGGTACACCTATCGTCAGTTCGAAGACGGCGCGGTGATCATCGTCGCCGGCCCCAGCGTGCGCGCCGTGGGCGCCACCCTGCGCACAGGCCAGGCCTGGGCGGCGATCACCCAGGAGATCGGCCCCTTCCCCGACGACCGGCGCACGTTGGCCCGCGGCGAGAAGGGCGAGGCCGTCCGCGCCCTCCAGAGCCGCCTGAACACGCTCGGCTTCGGCCCCGTCGAGGTGGACGGCGACTACGGGCCGGGCACCGAGACCTCGCTCAAACGTCTCCAGAGCGCCTGCGGCCTCGGCGTGACGGGCGTCGTGGACGGCCCCACCCGCGCGCGCCTGGACAACCCCTGGCCCACCTTGCGCCTGGGCTACCAGGGCGAGGACCTGCGGCTCCTCCAGGACAAGCTAGTTAAACTAGCCTTCAAGATCACGACCTGTAACGGGAGCTACACGGAGGAGACCGCGAGCGCCGTGCGCGCCTTCCAGGGCTCGCGCGCGCTGCCCGTGACGGGGGAGATCGACGCGATCACGCGCGGCCACATCCTCGGCGCCCAGGGCATCGCCCTGCCCGATCCGCTGCTTCAGGCCGAGCAGGAGCGCCTGCGCGCCCTGGCCGAGCAGAGCCTCGCGAAGCTGCCCGCCGAGGCCCAGGCGAAGGTGCGCGCCGTCGTGATGGAGGCGATCCGCTGGGTTGGCAAGCGGGAGATCCCCAAGGGCTCCAACGGCGGCCCGGAGATCGACGTCATCACCGCCGACGTCGTCGGCGCGGGCCAGCCCCGCCCGCCCTGGTGCGCGCTGGCGGTGAGCCACTGGATGAAGGTCGGGCTGGGCGCCCAACGTTGGCAGGACGTACCGCTGGGCTGGCGCAACGCGAGCGCCCTGGCCTTCGGCAAGTGGGGCGAGCAGAAGGGCCGCCTGCTGCCTGTCAGCGCGGAGGCGCCGGCGGGCAGCGTCTTCGTCATGTACCGGGAGGGATCGGGCTCGGACGCCGGGACGCGCGCGGCCGGCGCGGCGAAGTGGGACGGCTTCGGGCACACCGGGATGGTGATCGCCGACCTCGGCGACCGGGTGGTCACGGTGGACGGCAACGTCGGCGACCGCTGCTGGAGCTGCACGCGCCCCAAGGCTGGGCTGCTGGGCTTCGTGCGCTGGTGGTGAGCGGGGGCGCCATCACGCGCCCGGGACCACCAGCTTCGCGAAGGCGGCGATCAGCGCCTCCTGGCTGACCAGTCCGCTCGGGTCGCTCGTCGCTGTGACGCCGGGCCTCCTGACGCCAAAGCGTTCCGGCGTCAGGAGCTCCTGCGGGCCGGTCGCCCGCGTCACCTGACGCAGGAAGCACATGCGGACGAAGGGGCCATACTGCTCTCGAACGACCTTCTCGAGCCCACCGAGCGCGACCGGCGAGCTCGCGCCCGAGAGCTCGGAGACGGCGTCGAAGATCTGACCGCGGATCGCCTCGGCCTGCTCGGGGCTCGGCGGATCGAGCGCGCGCCCCGTCCCCGTGGGGTCCGCGCTGACCCGCTGATTGTAAGCGAGCCACTCGGCGAGGACCGTCACGAAGCGAGCGCCCGTGGCCTGCCCCTGCCGGACCGACTCTGCATGCAGAGAGGACGCCTGTCGGAACCATGCGCCGACGTCCACGGTCGCCGGATACGCGTCAGGCTTGTACTTCTCGGCGTACTCCTTCGTGCCCACGCGCCAGGGCTCGACCGCCGTCTCCGCGACCCCCATCCCCCGGAGCACGCCGTAGACGAAGGTGTCCTCGACCAGGTTCGCCAGCCTCGAGCACATGTCGAGGCTCGCGATCTGCTCACCGAGCTTCTTCCACCACTCGTAGAGCTGCCAGACCACCTCGATGACGATCCCGATCACGACGGTCGCCGTCCCGAGCCGCTTCGCGATCAACGGGAGCAGCTTCATCCAGTCCGGCTCGATGTTGATCGCGAGCGTGAGCTTCAGCGCCCCGCTGCCCTTGAAGGGGCCGAGCGAACCCTCGACCTTGAGCGAGACACCTGCGACCAGGGCGAGCTCCAGCTTCAGGCCCGGATGCGCGAACGCGATCTCCCCGCTGACCCCGATGGATCCACTGAGCTTCGCGCCGGCCTCCCCAGCCATCCCGGGGGTCGGCTTTCCGTCTGCCATGAGGAGCGGCGCGGAGAGGCCGATCGCGCCCGACACCTTCACGCCCTTCGGGCTCGCCTCGCCCTTGAGGTCGAGGCTCATCGTGACCGCTCCCATCTTCGCGATCTTCAACTTCAACGCCGGCTCGAGCTTCGCCTCCAGGAGGTCGCCCTCGAGCTTCGCGCTCCCCTTTCCGCCCAGATCGATCTCGAGGGCGCCCTCCAGCCCGAGGGTCATCGTGACGCGGGTCACCTGCAGCGGCACCCTGCTCGCGGCGAGACGCTGGTTCAGCCAGCCCGCGATGGGCACATCGTAGACCCACTTCCCCTTACCCTCGACCAGCTTGAGAGACCAGGGCAGCGCGCCTCCCTCCAGATCCAAGGGGAGCGCCCAGGGTGAATCGTCGTCCGCCGCCACCTCCAGCAGCGCGAAGAGCTGGTCAAAGGCCTTGATCTCCTTGAGCGCGCCCGTCAGCTCCGCCCTCAGGGACGAAGGCAAGGTGGCGAACTCCGCTCGGAGATCCTCCAGGGAGAGCCCTTTCGCCAGAATCGCGAGATCGCGCAGCTCGGAGCTCCGCGTCTCGCCGTCGAGCTGAACCACCTCCCGGACCTTCTCACGGAACACCGGGATCAGCATCGGCGTCCCACGCAGACAGTAACGTTGGATGCTCTGCGCGGAGCCGTCGATCCCGAGGCTGAGGAGCACCCCGTTTCCGTCCACGAAAGGCGAGAGCACCACGAGAGACGCGCGGAGGATCTCCTCCGCGGCGGCGGGCTTGCGCAGCGCCAGCGCGGAGAGCAGCCAGTCGATCTCGCGGACGGCGACGCGCGCGCCGGGTGGCGAGGCCCCCGCCTCCCGAAGCTGCGTGTAGATCTCCTTCAAGGCCGCCACCGCCCCATAAGGCTCGAACTCGGCGCTTCGGTACCAGAGCTTCAGCGCGCCCGCGATCGCCGCAGCGACCGCCAGCGTCGGGTGCTCCAGAGCCGCGAGGCTCAGGCGCTGACGGGTCGAGGCCCGCTCGAGGGCGCGGCTCTCGAGGGCCTGCAGCGTCGTGACACCAAGCGCCCAGAGCAGGCCGGCGAGCAGAAAGGGCTCCTGGTCACACAGGCGGACCAGCCTGCGTTGCTGCGTTGGATCGAGCTTGCCGATCCGCAGGAGCGCCTCCGCCCATTGGAGCCCGCGCAGGAGGGTATAGATCGACTCCGCGCTCCCGATCGCGACGCCACCCGGCCCTGGGGCGGACGACCCTTCGGCCCCGACCTCCGCGATGCGCTCCCGTAGCGGCGCGAATCGGACCGGCAGACCCGACACCTGCTCCTGGAGATCCGCGAAGATCCTGGGCCACCGGGTCAGCTTCGTACCCCAGCTCGGGAAGGCCTGCTTGATCACCCGCAGCGCGACGCGCTGGTCCTGATCGTTCAGCCCATGCAACGTGATGAGCGCCTCCCGGTAGGCGTCCTTCAAGGGCATCCTGGCCTGCGTGAGGTCCCCACACGCCGGGTATCGCTCATCGATGGCGTACGCGATCTCGTTGTGGAAGAGCGTCGAGGCCGAAGGCGCGCCCAGGGTCAGGAGACGACTGACCCAGTCTTCACCTTCGTCCTTGAGCGCCAGGCGGACGAGCGCCTGCTCCAGCTCCGTGGGGACGAGCAGATCCAGCTCGTAGAGGAAGCGGGAGACCGCCAGGATCTCCGCCGTGCGCAGCTTCAGGATCACGTCCCGAAGGCAGCCGCTCGCGTGCAGATCCGCGGCCCGCCGCGTGGCGTCGCGAAACCAGTGCGCCATCGCATCCGCGCCGACGATCGGCGCGCGGAGCGCGCGCTGCATGCGGTCGATCTTCGCGGCGATCGTGCGCGCCTCCGCGTAGTTCTGGCGCCGCCACATCCGGTCGAGCAGGCCGGTGGCGCCCGGGACGAGCACGGTGTCGAGGAGGCCCGGGAGCGAGAGCTCGTCCGCGGAGAGCCCCCGGACGTGCCTGCTCAGCAGCTCTCGGTACAGACCCAATACAAGTCCCGCGAACGAGAGGAGATCCAACACAGTCACCAGCGCCCGCTGCTCGTCTACGGAGAGGCCCAACGCCATCTTCGCTCCGGCCTCCCAGGCGCCGCTCTCCAGCTTCGCTCTCGCCGACAAGGGGCCGGGCCTGGCGCTGAGCTCCCTGACCCAGTCCGCGTCGGCGCCCTGCAGCGTGGACTCCACGAAATGCAGCTTCAAGGTCCTGGCCGCGCCCAGCAGCTCGTCGCGCTGCGGCACGCTGAGCTCCTTCCGAGCCATCGCCGCGAGGTCGGGCTCGCTGATGCCGTTCGCCGTGCGCGCGGCCTCCGGCCATCGGCCCTGGTCACGCTCCTTGCGGAAGAGGTCCAACATGGCAGGCGTCCCAGAATTGCAGAGACGCTCCAGCCAGTCTTCACCGTCGTCCCGAACCAGGCGGCGGAGCGCGTTGATCTTCTCGCCGCCGCCCTCCTCGACGAGCCAGTCGCCGAAGATCCGGAAGCGTCTGCGCTCTCGTCGCGCGAAGATGACCGCGTGAGCCCGGGCGATCTCGGGCGCCTGCGCGGCGAGCCCGGCCCCGAGCTCGGGCCACTGCGAGGTCGCCCAGCGCGCTTCGTTCGCGTGGACGGCCGGGACGAGGGCGGCGACCGCGGTGGCGTCCTTCAGGTACAGGATGGTTTTGAAGCTCGTTTCGAACGCATCGGCCTCCACATCGGCGCGCGAGCTGCTGCTCCGCTTCGCGAGCTCCGCGAGCCTGTCGAGCAGATCCTGCGCGGTGGTGAGCCGCGGCGGGCTGCTGTAGATCTCCACGAGGCCCACCACCAACCCCGCGCGCTGGAGCCGGCTCGAGATCATGGAGAGCGCCCGATGCCGCGCCTCCGTGAGCGTCGCGTCGATGCTGAGCCAGCTCTCAGCCCCCTTCTTCCACGCGCCGGCGCGCAGGTGCGTGAGGATGCGTTGGTAGGTCCTCTCGTC
>CAZKWG010000287.1:0-9206 GCA_964556105.1 uncultured Enterobacterales bacterium
CGAATGCGTAGGCTCGCCGGTGCGAAATCACTGCGACACAACAATGGCCAAGCGGTGGCGACGCGCGCGGCCTGGGAGATCCACAAGGTCCGCCGCCGCCTGATGATCGAGGAGCTGAACAACGAGGTGAACCGCCTGGCGGGCCTGGAGGGCGAGGCGCTGGTGGGCGGCCTGGTGCGCTCGCTGGAGCAGTGGGTGATCCGCTACATCCGACACGACGCGGCCATCGCGTTCGTGGCCCGCGCGCACTATGGACCGCTGGCGGCGGCGGCGTCCGAGCGCATCAGCGCCGAGCAGGTGGCCCGCCTGGAGGAGCTCTCCCGCGACGGCGCCCGCCGGGCCTTCGCCTTCCGCTCCAACGCGCCCGCCACCGCGGACGCCACGAACGCGCGCCCTCCCCTCCCCTTCGGCGGGCTGGCCGAGCCGCTGCTGCTCCCCGGTGAGGCGCGCTTCGAGGGCCACCTCTACCTGCTGCACCCCGACACCTTCCCCGCCGAGACCCGACAGCCGCTCATGGAGGCGGCGCGCGAGGTCTCGCTGCTGCTCAACGGCGAGCGCCTGCGCCAGGAGTGGGTGCTGCGCGCGGGCCTGTTCCGCCACGCCTTCCTGGGTCCGGCCCAGGGCCTGACCAGCACGGCGCGGCTGCTGGCCAGGCTGGCGGAGAAGAGCGGGGTGCAGGACGAGCGGCTGGAGAAACTAAAAGTACAGGTGGAAAAGGAGGCGGAGAACATCCGGCTGTGGCGCGAGAACCAGCGCCTCTACATGGGCGGGAACATCGAGATCCGCCCGAAGCCGCAGCCGCTGCGCCCGATCGTCGAGCGCTGCATGGAGCGCTACCGCAGCTTCCTCCAGGAGAAGCGCGGCGTGACCCTGCGCCTGGACTGGCGGGAGAAGGGCGGCCTGGAGTTCTCCTTCGACGCGGACGCGGTCGATCTCGCCCTGTCCAACCTGCTGGACAACGCCCAGAAGTACTCCTTCTTCAACCGCGAGATCGTGGTCGGCGTCCAGACGGACGCGCGCTTCGTCAACCTGTGGGTCGAAGATGTCGGCCACCCCATCCCGGAGCGGCTGAAGGAGGAGATCTACGGGATCGGCAAGCGCATCGACTGGAAGGACCCGCTGCGCCCCATCCCGGGTCAGGGGCTCGGGCTGCCCATGGCTCGCGCCGTGGTCGACGCGCACCGGGGCAGCCTCTCCCACACCTGCGAGTCGCTGGGCGCCACCACCGACGCCCTCGGCTCCGGCCGCGAGCCACATCGGGTACGATTCCTCATGAAGCTCCCTCACAACTGGCCCAGCTCCAGGAGGCGGTGATGAGCGCACGTCGTGTTCTCTGGACCGATGATGACCCGCCCGAGCGCCTCGCCTACGAGTCCTTCGTCCTCGAGGAGGAGGGCTGGGACGTGACCTGGGCTCCGGACGTGGGGACCGCGGCGCGGAAGCTGGCCAGCGAGCACTTCGACGCGCTGATCCTCGATCAGATGCTGCCCAACGAGTCCTTGCGCGCGGGCGACCCGATCTGGAACGGCTGCCTGCTGCTGCGCTGGCTGCGCGGGGCGAACCCGCCGCCCGCCGTCTCGCTGGACCCGAGCGGCGTGCTGAGCGTGCTGAAGCCCGACCCGGCGAACCGCGGCATCCCGACGGTGATCGTGTCGGCCTTCCACGACCCGAACGTCGAGGCGTCCATGCGCAACGCGAGCCCCGACGACGCGCGCCTGCCGATGGTGCCGAAGCCCATCGACGTGGGCGACCTGCTGGCCTTCCTGCAGGGCGCGGCGAAGCAGTCCGGGGAGGCGAAGTGATCCCGGCAGAGCCCAATAATACCCGGCTCTACGAGGCGAAGTTCCGCGACGCCATCACCTACATGCTCGCCGCCGCCACGCACCCGGACCGCCCCGTGGAGGGCGCGGTCGCCGAGGCCCTGCGCAAGCTCTTCCTCTGCGCGCCCCTGCACTTCGTCTGGCAGACCCGCCACGAGACGGTCGCCGCCTCCTGCTCGGACCTGCGCAGCAGCGCCGTGCCCCTGCGCGATCCCGGGCGCATCCACGAGGTCCTCGATCTGGCCGAGCCGCTCGCCACCGCGCGCCAGCACCCGCGGGTGACGGTGAACCTCACGGCCGAGGACGCGCCGGCCTTCGGGCTGCTGCTCACCAGCGGCCAGGACCCCGCGCGCCTGTGGATCGTGCTGGAGGGCCCGCGCGCGCCGCTCTCCCGCGACCTGCTGACCTGGTTCGCCCAGTACAGCCAGGGCCTGCAGGAGTTCTTCACGGCGGTGCGCTCGCTGATGGCGCTGAAGGCCACGCAGCGCGACGCCGCCCACGCCCAGCTCGCCCGCCGCGCCGACGCGATCGTGTCGGGCAACGAGCGCACCTTCGACCGCGATCTCGAGGCGGCGACCCGCGTGCTCTCCGAGCTGGTGGAGAGCCAGGACGTCCTGGAGGCGCGACGGGTGAGCCTGGCCCAGGACCTCGCCGTGTGGGCCACGCAGGCCCTGCTCGGCGTGGGCACCCCGGGCCGCGGCCTGGAGGGCGCCCCGGGAGAGCAGCTCCTGATCGCCTTCTGCGCCATGCTGGAGAAGGTGGCGGGCCGGGCCACCGAGGACCGGGTCGGACGACCGGCGGAGCTCGCCGCGCTGGCGGGGATCCTGCGCGCCCTGCTGCCGACCACCGAGGCCGTGCCCACGCCCGGCGGCGGCCTGGTCGAGCCCGCGCTGCAGCTCCTCGTGACCTGGACGGCCGTCCATGAGCTGGCGCGCCGCGTCGCCGACCATCGCCGCGCCGCCCGCCCCGAGGACGAGAGCCGCTTCGCCGAGGCCGCCAGCGCCACGCTCCCCGCCCTCAGCGCGCTGCTCGTGCAGCGCTCCATCGCCAATCATGGCGAGGCCTCCTTCGTGCGCAACTGGGCGCGCCTCTGGTTCTGCGACGTGCTGCTCGTCGCCAGCATGGACGGCGAGAGCTGGTGGCAGGACGGGCTGCTCGACGACGAGAAGTGGCGCTTCCGCCGAGATCTCTCCTATGTGCTCCGCGAGAGCGTCCGCTTCCTGGTCTACGGCGTCCGCGAGGACTACCGCTTCCAGCCGGTCGCCTTCGCCGACGCCCTCCGAACCCTGGTCGAGCACCACGCGCTGCGGGTCGTCGGGCTGCCCCGCGAGGTGGACCTGCGCACGCACCTGCGCGAGGTCGGCGAGCCCAGCAGCCCCGACGGCTACCACTTCGCCGCCGGCCACCTCCAGCACATCCTGGAGGTCTACATCGCCGGGCACTTCTTCGCCTCGCTCCAGGTCAAGGCGGGCCCCGACCTCTCGGACGAGGAGCGCCTGATCGACGGCTGGACCATGGGCGAGGTGCTGGCCAGCCGCGCCGGATGGCGGCCGGGCGCGCAGACCACGCTGGAGCTGCTTCAGGCCCTGAGCCTGGCCCTGCTCTTTCACGACACCGGGATGCTGCTCTTCCCGCGCTACGCCCGCCCGAGCGCAGCCCTCTGCCGCGGGGACTCCCGCCTGGAGGGCTGCCTGGGCGACGTCGAGGGCGCCTTCCGCGCCGCCGGCACGGCGCTCATCGAGCGCTGCGTCGAGGACCTGCGGAGCGCCGACTATCTGGACACCAAGGCCGATCCTGGGCTGGCGACCTGGCTGGATGACCAGCGGCACTCCGGCGCCCCCGACCACGCGCTGCTGGGCGCCTGGTATCTGCACCGCGTCAGCCGCTCCTTGCCGTCGGGCTCCGGCGAGGTGGTGCGCGAGGCCCTGCGCGCCATCCTGCTCCACAGCCTGCCCACGCTCACGGTGGACGTCGAGCGCGATCCGGTCTCCGCGCTGCTCATCCTCTGCGACGAGCTCTTCGAGTGGGAGCCCTTCGTTCGGCCCGGCCCAGCGAGCCAGGTGCCGAGCCGATCGATGGTCGCCATGGCCTCGGACCTGCGGCCGCGCCGCTCCCGCGCCCGCTCGCTGGAGATCCCCGGTCTCGCCATCGCGCGCGCGCCGAACGGCGGGATCGTCTCGACCCTGTCCCTGAGCGCGCACGACGTGCGGCACGGCTGGCCGCACCTCCGCCTGCGCCTGCACCTCCCCGAGTACCAGGAGATGGCGCCCCACTTCATCTGGCTGACCATGGCGCAGAACCTGGGGCGCGTGGACCGATCGAAGCACGGCTGGGGGCCGAGCGTCACCCTCAGCAGCGCGATCCCGACCCGCCTCCGCAACGCCGGCCTGAACACCCGCCGGCTGCTCGGCCAGCTCGCCGTGCACTCCCGTCACCCGAGCCGCGTGAGCCTGGAGCGCTGGCTCTTCGACATCGGCCGCTTCTCGACCGACGAGACCGAGGGCGTGGAGCGCGTCGTCCTCGAGGCCCGCAACCACGTCCTGCACAGCGAGGACATCCGACGCTCTTTCCGTGCCTTGGAAGAGGATCTCGAGCGGGTGCAGCAGGAGCTGGAGCGGCGGACGCGCAGCGGCTGAGCCGCGCCTTTGACAGCCTCGGAACGAAGGGCTAACCTGCCAGAAGCCCACAGAGAACCGAGGAAAACAGATGTTCAGCCCCAAGCTCTTCGGAAGTGTCCTGTCATGGTGTGTCCTCGCGCTGGGCGGCTGCAACAGCGGCAAGGACGGGCTGGAGACAGGCGACGTCGGCATCGACGATGATGGCGACGGCTATGTGGCGGGCGAGGACCCGGGCGAAGACTGCGACGACGCCGACGCCGGGGTCCACCCGGACGCCGTCGAGGGCTGTGACGGCGTAGACAACGACTGCGACGCCGTGATCGACAACGGCCTGGACACCACGCCCTGGTTCCTGGACGGGGACGGCGACGGCTTCGGGGACGAGGACGCGAGCGTGGACGCCTGCGGCCAGCCCGAGGGCTATGTCTCGGTCTCTGGCGACTGCGACGACGCGGACACCAGCTACTACCCGGGCGCCGACGAGGACGACTGCACCGATCCCAACGACTACAACTGCGACGGCTCCGTAGGCTACGCCGACGCGGACGGCGACCGCTACCCCGCCTGCCTGGAGTGCGACGACACGAACCCCGACGCCTATCCGAGCGCCGACGAGCGCTGTAACGGCGTGGACGACGACTGCGACGGCGCGGCCGACAATGACGCGGTAGACGCCGACACCTGGTTCATCGACTACGACACCGACGGCTTTGGCTCCGACCGGTACACCCTGCTGGCCTGCGAGCAGCCCGCCGGCTTCGTCCCGGACAGCTCGGACTGCGATGACCAGGACGACGACGCCTTCCCCGGCGCCGACGAGACCTGCGACGGCGACGACAACGACTGCGACGGGGAGGTGGACGAGAGCTCGGCGGTAGACACGCAGACCTGGTTCATGGACGCCGACGACGACGGCTACGGCGTGCCCGACAGCACGCAGGTGGCCTGCGACGCGCCCCCTGGCTTCGCCGCCACGGACGACGACTGCGACGACGCGGACGCGACGACCAACCCCGGCGCCGAGGAGACCTGTAACGACAAGGACGACAACTGCGACGGCGTGTCGGACGAGAGCGAGGCCACGGACGCCGACCTCTGGTACGCGGACGCCGACGACGACGGCTACGGGCTCGACGCGTTCACCACCGTCGCCTGCGAGCAGCCGGAGAGCTACGCCGCGTCGGCCGGCGACTGCTACGACGACGGGACGGCGTTCGGCGCGACGATCAACCCCGATGGCCAGGAGATCTGCGACGAATTCGACAACGACTGCGACGGCAGCACCGACGAGAGCGACGCCGAGGACGCCGTCTTCTGGTACGCCGACGGCGACGGCGACGGCTACGGCTCCGAGGACGGGGAGACCTCCTCCTGCGCGCAGCCCGACGGCTATGTGAGCAACACGCTCGACTGCGACGACTCCGACGACGCCGTCAGCCCCGACGGGGACGAGGTGTGCAACGACGGGCAGGACAGCGACTGCGACGGCCTGCCCGACGGCTGCTGGATGGTGGCCGACGACGCCGACACGATCCTCTACGGCGAGGACAGCAACCACTCCGCCGGGAACGCCATCGCCCGCGGCGGCGATCTCAACGGAGACGGCGTCGACGACATCGTGATCGCCGCCTACAAATACGACAGCGAGTCGGCCTCCGACGCCGGAAAGGTCTATGTCGCCTTCGGGCCGATCAGCGCGGGCGAGCGCAACGTCGCCACCGCAGACCTCACGCTCGAGGGCGACGGCACCTCCGGCAACGACGATCGCGCCGGGACCAGCGTGGGCGCGGGCGGCGACCTGGACGGCGACGGCGTCGCGGACCTCCTCATCGGGGCCATCCGCTACCCGCTCGCGCGACCCAAGAACCGTGGGGCCGTCTACGCCCTCTTCGGCCCGCTGGAGACCGACGCGCTGAGCCTGGTGAGCGACTACGATCTCCGCCTCGTGGGAGAGAACCAGTTCGATCGCATCGGGACGGGCGTGATCGGCGACGCCGATCTGGACGGTGACGGCGAGGTCGAGCTGGCGCTGGGGACGAACGGCTACGACGCAGGCGGCGACAACGCGGGCGGCGTCTACATCGTCCGCGGCGCGCTCGCCGCGAGCGGCTCCGACTTCAACGTCGGGCTGGCCGACGTCACGCTGTACGGCGAGGCCGCCAACGACGCCATCGGCGCCGATCTCGCCACGGTGCCCGACACGGACGGGGACGGCCTGCCCGAGCTGCTCATCGGGAACAAGGAGTACGACGACGACACGCTGGGGGCGGCCGTCGGCTGCGTGTACCTGGTCAGCGCGCCCTCGGATGGCGAGACCGTGATCACCGACCAGGCCACCGCGGTCGTCGGCGAGGCCTCCCAGGACCATGCCGGCACCGCGGTCGGCTCCGCCGGCGACATGGACGGCGACGGCTACGGAGACCTCCTGGTCGGCGCGCCGGGCAACGACGAGAGCAGCGGCGACGCCGGCAAGGCCTACCTGGTCTTCGGCCCCGTCACCGGCGGCTCGCTGCAGTACGCGGCCGTGCAGGTGGACGGGAGCTCGGCCTCGGACGGGTTCGGCACCTCGGTGGCCGGCAGCGGCGACAGCGACGGCGACGGGACGCTGGACCTGCTCTTCGGCGCCAACGCGGTGGACGACGTCGCGGAGAACGGCGGCGCGGCCTATCTCTTCCTGGGCCCGGTCTCGGCCGGCGTCTGGTCGGCGGACGACGCCTACGCGACCGTCTACGGCAGCACGACCGACAGCAACCTGGGATCGAAGCTGCTCTTCGTCGGGGACACCGACGGATCGGGCAACGACGACATCCTCCTCGCCGCGGACAATGATGACCGCGGCGGATCCAGCGCGGGCGCCGTCTTCCTCTTCGACACGATGGGCCTGTAGAGCCAGCCGGCGTCTGATCCGAGACGTCGCGTGACAACAGGGGGCGGCGCGCTAGTGTTAAACAAGGGCGCATGTCCCACTTCCTCGACGCGCTCGACGACCGCATCCTCATCTTCGACGGCGCCATGGGCACGCAGCTGCACGCGGCGAACCTCCCGTTGTCGGACTACAACGGGCTGGAGAACTGCTCGGAGGTGCTGAATTTCACGCGCCCCGACGTCGTGCAGGCCATCCACGAGAACTATTTCCAGGTGGGCTGCGACGTCGTCGAGACCAACTCCTTCGGGGGCTCCGCAACCGTCATGGCGGAGTTCGGGCTCGAGGAGCGCACCTACGAGAACAACAAGCGCGCCGCCGAGATCGCCAGGACGGCGGCTCAGAAGTGGAGCACGGAGTCCCAGCCGCGCTTCGTCGCGGGCTCCATCGGCCCCGGCACCCGCCTCCCCAGCCTCGGCCACATCGACTGGGACACGCTGTTCGCGGCCTATGTCCCGCAGGTGCAGGGCCTCGTGGACGGCGGCGCGGACGTGCTGCTGGTCGAGACCTGTCAGGACATCTTGCAGACCAAGATCGTGCTCGCGGCGATCAAGGCGGTCTTTGACGCGAAGAAGGTGCGCGTCCCCGTCATGGCCCAGGTCACGATGGAGACCACCGGCACCATGCTCGTCGGGACGGAGATCGCCGCCGCGACGACGATCCTGGACGGCTTCGACCACGTAGACGTGATCGGCCTGAACTGCGCGACGGGCCCTCAGGAGATGGCGGGACACATCGCCTGGCTGGGACGCCACTGTCGAAAGCGTATCTCTGTGCTGCCCAACGCAGGGCTGCCGCAGCTCGTGAGCGGGCGCCCTCACTACCCGCTCACGCCGAACGAGCTCGCGGAGTGGCACGACCGCTTCACCCGCGAGGACGGGGTGAACATCATCGGCGGCTGCTGTGGCACCACGCCGACCCACCTCGCCGAGGTGGCGAAGCGCCTGCTCGGCCGCGCGCCGCGCAAGCGGACCCCGGAGTTCACGCCCGCGCTGACCAGCCTCTACGGCGCGGTCGCCTACAAGCAGGACGCGGACATCCTGGCCATCGGCGAGCGCACCAACGCCAACGGCAGCCGGAAGTTCAAGACCATCCTGGACGCCGAAGACTGGGAGGGCGCCGTGGCGATGGGCCGCGCGCAGATCAAGCAGGGCAGCCACGCTCTCGACGTCTGCACCGCCTTCGTCGGCCGCGACGAAGTAAAAGACATGGTGGAGGTGGTCCGGCGCTTCCGGGGCAGCGTGTCCGCGCCGATGGTCATCGACAGCACCGAGACGCCCGTGCTGGAGGCCGCGCTCAAGCTGATCGGCGGCAAGTCGCTGATCAACTCCATCAACCTCGAGGATGGTGAAGAGAAGTGTGATGTCCTCTGCCCGATGGCGAAGCGGTACGGGGCAGGCGTCATCGCGCTCACCATCGACGAGGAGGGCATGGCCCGCTCCGCCGAGCGCAAGCTGGAGATCGCGCGCCGCCTCTACGACATCGCGGTGAACCGGCACGGGATCGACCCGGCGGACATCCTCTTCGATACCCTCACCTTCACCATCTGCACCGGCAACGAGGACGACCGCAAGCTGGGGCTCTGGACCCTGGACGGCATCGAGGCCATCGCCAACGCCTTCCCGCGCTGCGGCGTGCTGCTCGGCCTCTCCAACGTCAGCTTCGGGCTCAAGCCCGCCGCCCGCCACGTCCTGAACTCGGTCTACCTCTACCACGCGCGCCAGCGCGGTCTGACGGCCGCCATCGTCCACTCCAGCGCCATCGTGCCCTTGCACAAGGTGCCCGAGGAGCAGCGAGAGGTGGCGGAGGACCTGATCTTCGACCGCCGCCGCGAGGGCTACGACC
>CAZKWG010000288.1:0-9174 GCA_964556105.1 uncultured Enterobacterales bacterium
GGCCGTCGCAGCTCTCGGTGGCGCCGGGCGAGCGGGCGGCGCTGCTGTCGTCGCAGTCCGTGCCGTCGAGGGTGGCGCCCTCGGGCTCGCTGCAGCTGAGCGCGCCGCCGCTCGCGTCGCCGTAGCCGTCGGCGTCGGCGTCCGGGTAGTACATCGTCCCGTCCACGGCGCCCGCCTCGTCGGAGAGCCCGTCGCAGTCGTCGTCGATGCCGTTGCAGACCTCGTCGGCCCCCGGCGAGATCGCCGCGCTGGCGTCGTCGCAGTCGATCTCCGAGCCGTAGCCGTCGCCGTCCACGTCTACCAGCCGCGGTCGGTCAGTGTCGTCGCCTCCGGCGGGATCGGTGTCCTTGTCGTCCGTGCAGGCGGACAGAGACAGCAGGCCGAGGGGAAGCAGGGTGGCGACGAGGGCGCGAAGGGACATGGAGGCTCCAGGAGGACTGTTGCGATTCTGCACGGGGCGGGGCCAGCGTCAATTCATCAATTTGTCACGGCCTCGCCACCGCCCCAGCCGGCGGCCGGCAGTCGTCCTCACAGACATGAAAGACGACACGATCGTCATCGGAGTGTCCGTCCGCGGCGTGGGCCATGGCGACGAGGCGGGCGGGGTCCACCCCGGCGTCGATGAGCCAGGCCCGCGCCCGCTCGGCGCGCGCCAGCGCCAGAGCGTGGCCCTTGCTACCTGCTCTCTCATCGACGTTCTGGTGCCCGATGATGGCGATCCGCCCGATCTCCGGGAAGTCCAGGAGCGCGCTCGCCAGCTCGTGGAGGTAGCCGACGCTCTGTCGGCGGATTCGGGTCGAGCCCGGTGCGAAGGTGAGCTCCCCTTTGATCTCGATCGCGCTGTCCGAGACGACCGCGCCGAGCAGGAGCGGCGTGTCCTCCTCGGGGACGGCAGCGGGCGCCGTCTCGGCGAGCTCCACGGGTACATCCCCGCTGGCGGTGGCCTGGGCTGCCGTCGGTCGGGCCTCCTGTGGCGGCGCGCCGCTCGGATCGGCCCAGGCTGGCTGCGCCAGGGTCATCGCCGCGCCCGCCGTCGCCCAGGCCGCCGCTCGCAGCGCGCTGGCCGGTCGGGGCTCCGGGGCCAGCACCAGCGCGCCGTCCGGATCGATCACCTGCCGCGCGCAGAGGCCCCGCGCGCCATAGAGGCCCAGCAGCACGCGCAGCCGCCGCTCGCTCAGCGCCGCGAGATCCCAGACCTGGGCTTCGCAGGACGCGCAATGCCGCCCCCCAGGCGTGCGCCGCATCTCCTGCCAGGAGGCGTCACAGGGCCGGGCGAGCGACAGGGGTCTCATGGTGCGTCTCTACAGGGCGCGCTCAGCGCTTGTCGTCCGGGGCCGCCAGATCGGGATTGTCGATGTTGTTCTTGTCTTTTCGCCAGTACTTGCGGATCCGCCGCTCCTCGGTGCGCGTCTTGCCGCCGAAGCGGTAGTCAAGCTCGACGGCCTGCAGCAGCCAGTTGGGCTGAATGGCCGACCAGCCCAGGCCCAGGCGCAGATCGATATGCCGCCAGGCCCACTGCCAGGAGGCGCTGACGTTGTAGGAGGCGCTGATCGGCCGCTCGCCCTCGGTGAAGAACTCCTGGATCCCCAGCACCTCGGGCAGCACGTCCGGGTCGAGCGGCTCGTCGTAGCGCGTCTCCACCCCGTCCGAGGTGAGCGTGTAGCCCCAGTCCACCTGGCGCGCGACCACCGCCGATCCCTGGAGGATCAGGCTGTCGCGCCGGTTGAAGCGGTAGTCCGCGGCGACCCTCGCCGAGAGCGTGCGGCTGTCCAGATCGAAGGAGACCTCATTCGAGTCGAGCTGCTCCTTCAGGAAGTCGTAGTAGGTGTCCAGGTTGAAGCGCTGGAGCGGGTCGATGAGGAAGGAGAGCTGAGAGAGATCGGGCTCCCCCAGCATCTTGATCGTGCCGTAGCTGGCCCCGGCGTGGACCGAGAGCGGGTCGCTCAGGATGAGCGAGGTGAGCACGCCCGCCTCGGCGCGGGAGACCATGAAGCCTTCGCCGACGTTCAGGCGCCCGCCGTTGGCCGTCACCGCGATGTCCAGCGGCCCCAGGCGCAGCGCGTTGAACTTGCCGTTGACGTTGGGGATCCCGAGCAGCCAGAAGCTGGGGATGGTGCCCACCTGCACGCGGGGGAGCACGCCGGCCGTGATGCTGGCCAGACCGATCTTGAACTCGCCGAACTCGAGCGAGTAGGCGGTAAAATCCGTCTGGGCGTAGGGGTATTGCGGCAGCTCGGAGCGGCGCGGCTTGAGGAAGTCGTGCTGCGCGCCGGTGAGGGCGGGCGCCTCCGACGCCTTGGAGAGATCGATCTGCGGCCCGCCCGGGACGATCGGGGGAGGAGGCTCGTAGTCCTCGTCGTCCTCCGCGTCGCCCGGCCCCTCGCTGTCGCCACCCTCGCCGCTCTGGCCGGTGTCGTCTTCGCTGGCCGTCTCGGGCGCCGGAGGCGCGTCGCCCTCCTGGGCGTGGACGACCCCTCCGGTCAGCAGGAACCACAGCATCAGACCGCCGCGCGACATCGAGACCTCCCGTGCGCGCTGACTCTACCAGAAATAGGGAGCCAGGATGAGCGCGCTCCTCCTCCTCCTCACGGCCGCTGGCCTCGCCCAGACGACCACGCTGCCGCCCGACGAGGATCTCCGTCAGATTCGTACGCCGCGCTTCGTCGTGGTCTATCCGGCCTCCGCCGAGGCCGACGCCCAGCGCGCCGCCACCGCGCTCGAGCAGGTCGCGGGCGAGGTGGAGCAGAGCCTCGGCGAGCACCCTCGCCGGCTGACCGTGGTGCTGAACAACCAGTACACGCTCTCCAACGGCTACGTCACCCTGGCCCCCCGGCGCAGCGCGTGGTGGACGATGCCGCTGATGGACCCGGACCCCCAGGTCTTCGGCACCACGCTCCCCTGGCTGGACGCGCTGGCCGTCCACGAGTACCGCCACGTCGTGCAGCTCGACCACGCCCGCGTCGGCAGCACCGCGCTGGCCTGGGCCCTGTTCGGCCAGCAGGGCTGGCTCATCGGCAGCGGGCTGGCCAACCCGCCCTGGTACCTGGAGGGCGACGCCGTGCTCATCGAGACGGCGCTGACCCAGAGCGGACGCGGGCGAACGCCGGGCTTTCTGCTCGACCTGCGGACGGAGCTGCTCGAGGAGGGCATCCCCAGCTTCAGCCAGGCGGTCGTCGGCTCTCATGTCAAGAAACACGCAGATCACTACACGCTCGGCTACGCGCTCACCAGCTACGGCGCGAGCCACTTCGACCCCCAGCTCTGGAGCCGGGTCTCCGAGGACGCCAGCCGCTGGTTCTTTGTGCCGCTGAGCTTCTCCCGCCAGCTCCGGCAGGAGGTCGGCATGACCCTGCCCGAGCTCCACCACCTGGCGATGTACGAGCTGCAGCGAGGCTGGGAGGCGCAGATCCTCGCCCGCGGCCCCCAGCTCGCCCCGCGCGACCTGAGCCCGGCGCCGAGGCGCGGCGAGCTGGTAGACTACGCCTCGCCCGAGCCGCAGGCGGACGGCGCGATCATCGCCTTCCGCTCCGGCAATGAGGACCCGGGCTCCATCGTGCGCATCGGCGCGGACGGCGTCGAGACGCGCCTCGCGCACACCGGCCTCCGCCCCGAGCCCAGCCTGAGCGCGCGCGGCGGGCGGGTGGTCTGGGCCGAGACCCGCTTCCACCCACGGTGGACCTACAAGAGCTGGTCCGTGCTGCGCGTCCTGGACCTGGCGAGCGGGGAGCTGCGCGACCTGACCGAGCAGAGCCGCCTGTTCTCGCCCGCGCTCTCTGCCGACGGCGCGCGCGTGGCGGCCATCGAGGTGGCCCGCGACGGCCGGCAGACCGTGGTCCTGTTGGACGCAGAGACCGGCCAGGAGATTCAACGAATTCCGGCGCCCGACGGCGAGCGCCTCCGCGCGCTCTGCTGGGCGATGGACGCGGCCGCGGTCGTGATGGTCCGCCAGCACCCTACGCAGGGCGTGGCGCTGGGGCGCCTGGACCTGGAGCGCGTCCTCTGGGAGCAGCTCACGCCCTGGGGGCGGCAGGTGCTCTCCGATCCGGCAGAGCTGGCGGGAAAGGTCTACTATGTCTCCGGCGAGGCGGGCGCGGAGGACCCCTGGGTGCTCGACCGGACCAGCGGGCAGACGGCTCGGCTCGGCTCGGCCCGCCACGGCGCCTTCAGCCCGAGCCCGCGGCCAGACGGCCAGACCCTGGTCTACGCCGACGCGCGGAGCTGGGGGCGGGCGCTGGTGGAGGTCCCCCTGGCCCTGCCCGAGCCCGCCCTGGCCTCGGGCGCGCCGCTGCCCACCGAGCGCTGGCTGGCGCCGATCATCACGGCCGAGGCGCCGCCCGACGGCGACGTGCTGGCCAAGGTCGAGGCGAAGACCTGGGAGTCCCGACCCTATCGAAGGGTGTCGCGGGCGTTTCATGTCCACTCCTGGCAGCCCGTGCTGCGCACGAGCGGCGACCTGGGGGTGGCGGTGCTCTCCGCGGACGAGACCGGGAGCGTCTCGGGCGCGCTGTCCGGCTGGTACAACGCCGCCGAGCGGGCGCCGGGCGGAGAGGTCGCCGTCTCCTGGCTGGCCAGCCCGGTCACCGTGGACCTCGCGGCGGGGGTGGGCGCGCGCAGCGTGTCCGAGCTGCTGGCGGAGGACCCGGCGGCGATCGGCCTGGCGCGCCGGAGCTGGCAGGAGCGCTCGCTCAGCCTGGGGCTGGGGCTCCCTCTCCAGGGCGGGGAGGGGCGCTGGCTGAGCGCCGCCAACCTCGGCCTCACGCTCGGCGGCACCCAGATCTCCAACATTGACGACACGGGATACAATCCAGCCGTGGTGGACATCGGCGGCCCCGACGAGGCGGGCGCCGTCCTCGCCTCTGGCCTCTCGCTGTCTCTGGCCCGGCAGACCCTCTCGGCGTCCAAGGAGCTCGCCCCGCGCCTCTCCCAGTCGCTGAGCCTGCGTTGGGATCAGCTCCTCCCGGGCAGCCTGGCGAGCGGCTGGTTCGCCTCTGGACAGCTCGCGCTCGGCCTGCCCGGCCTCGCCCGCATGCACCGGACCCGCCTCTCCCTGGGCGCCGAGGTGCAGGCGGCGGAGGGCTATACCTTCAGCAGCGCGGGCGTCTATCCGCGGGGCTACACCTTCCAGGATCACGGTCTCGTCGGCGTCGCCAGCCTGGACTACGCGCTTCCGTTGGCCTACCCCGATCTCGGCCTGGGCGGCTGGCTCTACATGAAGCGTCTGCGCGCCGATCTGTTCTATGATCACGGGCTGGTGTCGGACGACGGCGACAGGGACCTGCGCCGCTCGGTCGGTGTGGAGCTGATCGCCGATCTGAGCGTCCTGCGCAGCCTGGGCGTCTTCGGCGTCGGGCTGCAGGGGGCCTGGCTGATCGACGCGGAGAAGCCAGCGGTGGTGCCGGTGTTTGGGGGGAGCTTCTGAAGGGCTGCGGCGGAGGTGTGAGGAGATTCGGAAGGAGCAACCACGTCAGATGCCGGGAGGCACAGGGCGGGAGGGGGCTTGGACCTGTCTCCTTCCCAGCGCCGCCCGCGATGTGAGAGGATCGGTCCTCTGGAGAGCCCCCATGCGGTCGCCCGTCTGTCTGTTCGTCCTGCTCTGCGTCGCCTGCGCCCCTGCCACGCCCGAGGGCTCGCTCCTGCGGGCGTGGACGGCCCGTCCGAGCGCCACCGCCCGCTTCAGCGCGCCGGACGCCGAGCTGCCGGTGAGCGGCGGACGGCTGGGAGACCTGAACTGCGACGGCTACGACGATCTGTATTACCTGACCTCCTCGGCCACCGTCCGAGACAGCGACGGCTATGACCATTGGACAGACATGTTCAACGTCTACTACGGTTCGGACGCTGGTATCTCCACCACCGCCGAGACCCTGTTCAGCGTCGCAGGCAGCTCACACTGGCTCTGGGGGAGCGAGTACCTCGTCGGTGTGACGGCGATCGGGGACGTCAATGGCGACAGGTGCGCCGATGTGGGGCTGGACTACCTGAGGAAAGATTACGAGGATCCTGGTTGGGTCTATCTCAAGGTCGTGTCCGGAGGACCCACGGGCGCGTCTTCGATCTCGACGGCCACGCTCGACATGTGGGGGTACACGGGGTGGCTCGGCTCCATGGGCGACGTCAACGGTGACGGCGCCGGTGACGCGGCCTACTACATGCCCGACGACGCGTACGATCGGATCGTGGGGACAGCGTACGGGGAGAGCAGCGGTACGATGGTCATCGACGATCTCGACGACGCATACACGAACCTGGCTCGACTGGGGGACATGAACGGAGACGGTTACGATGATGTCGGGGTGTGGCCCTCGTCCGGATCGGCCATGGCCTTTCTTCAGGGCACGCCGGAGGGCTTGGAGGCCACGGAGAGCGCTGGCGTCTCTTCACGTTACGATTTTTGCGGGCTGGTGGAGGTTGGAGATCTGAACGGGGATGGTTTCGACGATGTCGTTCAGTCCTGGGCTTACGCCGACAGTGAGCCAGGCCTGGGGATCTACTACGGTGGTCCCGACGGGATGAGCAGCTCGCCGGATCAGACCCTGGTTGGCGAGGACGGGGACACCTTGTTCGGCCTGTACGCGGTGGGTCTTGGAGACATCGACGGCGATGGTCTCGACGAGCTGGCGGTGTACTCCTCGGGGAATGTCCAGCTCTATCGGGGTCATCCCGACGGTCTCTCCGACGCCCCCACATGGACGCCCGCGTTGACCTGGCTCCAGGGTGCTGGCGACCTCAACGGAGATGGCTTCGCAGACACGATATCTGGGACCGACATCTACTACGGCAGCTGCAGCGACGACGACGAGGACGGCGTGTGCGGCTTCGAGGACTGCGACGAGACCTACGGGGCGCTGACCTGGTACCAGGACCTGGACGGTGACGGATTGGGGGATCCCGAGACATCCGACGCGAGCTGCCCGCCCTCCGAAGGGTGGGTTCGCAACGCCTGGGACTGTGACGATGAGGACGCCAGCGTCGGCCGTAGCAGCTACGCTTGGGTAGACGAGGACGGCGACGGCGTCGGGTTGGCCGGCACGGGGATGACGGCCTGCGCGGCGCTGGAGGGCTCGGCGGCGGTCTCGGGCGACTGTGACGACGAAGACCCGGAGGTCCATCCCGACGCGGCGGAGATCGTCGCGGACGGGCTCGACAACGACTGTGACGGGAGCGTCTTGTGTTACAAAGACGGCGACGGAGATGGCCATCGGCCGGACGAGACCAGCACGATCACCTCGTCCGACGCCGACTGCGACGACGCGTACGAGGCCAGCGCCGCCGATCCCGCGGACGATTGCGACGACACGAAGGCCGGAGGATACCCCGACGGCACCGAGACCCCCGGGGACACGTTCGATGGCGACTGCGATGGCACGGAGATCTGCTACGCGGACGCCGACGGTGACCGCTATCGTAGCGCGACGGAGACGGTGTACTCGGACGATCTCGACTGTTCGGATGCTGGCGAGCGCGGGTCGGGCGCCGCAGCGGACTGCGACGACGGCGACGCCGCGGTCTACGGGTACACCACCTGGTATGAGGACGTGGACGGGGACGGCCGCGGCGGGGTGACCTCGACCAGCGCGTGCGAGGCGCCCGATGGCTATGCCTCCACCGGCGGTGACTGCGACGACAGCGACCCTTCCGTCATGACCGTCCGCCGGTATTATGCAGATGAGGACGGCGATGGCTTTGGCTCTGAGGACTACGTTCGCGCCTGCGCGCAGCCCACCGGATATGTCCTGAGCGACGATGACTGTGACGACAGCGACGCGTCCATCACGAACGCCGTGCTCTATTACCGCGACGGGGACGGGGACGGTCACGGCGACACGTTCGACACCGCGGTCGAGGTCTGTGAGCCGCCGGCAGGGTATGCCACGAGCAGCGACGACTGCGACGACCGCGACCCTTCCATCACCGACACGATGACCTGGCACGTTGACGAGGACGGCGACGGCTACGGTGGGGCGACCACGACCACGACCAGCGGCTGCGAGGCGCCCGAAGGCACCACGCTGATCGGCGGCGACTGTGACGACAGCGATCCCGCCGTCACGGTCGAGGTCACCTGGTACCTGGACGAGGACGGCGACGGCTACGGCGGGTATATGGCGATCAACGCCTGCGCAGCGCCCGAAGGCTATGTCTCGGTGGGACAGGACTGCTTCGACAGCGACGCGAGCACCTTCCCAGGCGCCGCGGAGATCACGGGTGACGAGATCGACGGCGACTGTAGCGGCAGCGAGACGTGTTGGCGAGACGGCGACAACGACGGATACCGCACGGACGCGGAGACCCTCGAGTCGCGTGACGGCGACTGCGACGAGGCAGGGGAAGCGAGCTCGAGCGTCGAGGTGGACTGCCAGGACCGTGACGCGAGCGTGACGATCTACACCTGGTACCTGGACGAGGACGGAGACGGGTACGGGGGCAGCGCGTCCATCTCGGGTTGTACCCAACCCGAGGGCACCTCCGACCTGGCCACGGACTGCGATGACCACGCCGCGGGCGTCTACCCAGGCGCCTCGGAGCGCTGTGACGCGGTGGATGAGGACTGCGACGGGGCGGTCGACGAGGACGCGACAGACCAGGGCTCGTGGCGCGTGGACGCCGACGGCGACGGCTACACCGTCGAGAGCGCCTCGGTGAGCGGCTGTGAGGAGCCCGAAGGTTACTCGGCGGAGAGCGCCGAGCGCGACTGCAACGACGCCGATCCGGCGCGGAGCCCAGGAGCGGAGGAGATCCTGGACGACGACATCGACCAGGACTGCGACGGCCACGACGCGGTCACCCCCGAGGAGGAGCCCGAGGTCTCGGAGAAGGGCGGCTGGGGCTGCTCCAGCGGGGCTGGCGGATCTCCGTCCGCTCCTGCGCTGCTGCTGATCGGCCTCGCGCTGCTCCGGCGCCGTCGTCGAGGCTGAGACCGGCCGCGCGGACCTCCATTCGAGCGGAGCCCGCGCCAGGTGAGCCGCTGCCCACTCCCCACCCACAGGCCGACGCCGACGCGCACAAAGCAGCGCGCGCCGTCCCGCCGAGAGGGCTGGCTACTCCACCGTCACATAGGCTGTCCCCAGGCACATCTCGTCGTCCGTGCCCTCGCCCCAGGCCATGTCTGCGCTGCCAGGGGAAGTCCCAGTCGGGGATGTCGAGCAGGCAGCCCTCGTCGCCGCCAGCGGGCGT
>CAZKWG010000289.1:0-9131 GCA_964556105.1 uncultured Enterobacterales bacterium
AGGGTGATCACCTCGGCGTCGGTCCTCCCCGACCAGCGCGCCAGCGCCGCCAGGCGCTCCTGAACCTCGGCCTGGGTCAGCACCGGCAGGTCGAGGTCCAGATTCTCCACCTGCTGCACGAGGCTCTCGAAATGTTGTGAGGCGGCGAAGAGACGGGTCGCCGCGCTGGGAGACATCAGCAGGATCACGGGACGATCCGTGGGGAGGCGCGCGCGGTGAAGATCGAGGATCTGCGCCGCGTCCTCCGGCAGCGCCGCCGCGACCACGAGCAGCGTGAGCACAGGCTCCCCGGCGCAGAGCGCGTCCATCGTCGCCAGCAGGTCGGGCGCGGCCACGACCACACGCAGCGCTGCGCCCTGCGCCTCCGCCTCCTCCTGGAGCGTCTGTCGCGCGTCGTGGAGCTGCGCCTCGGGCGCGAGCAGCGCCGACCAGCCGCTCCCCTCCCGCAGGCGGGCGATGACCAGCGCGGGCCCGACCCTGGGAAGCAGCTCAGTAAACATGGGCCTGCCGGACCGACGAGAGCCGCGCGAGGATCGGCTCGACGCAGGGGTGGACCGCGAAGCGGGGGCCCTCATAGAAGAGGACCAGGCAGCCGACGACCAGCGCCACCGTGGCGTCCGTCGTCAGCGCGAAGCGCCCGGTCCTCCGCAGCGTGTGGAGGGTCTCGAGCTGCTCCTCGCCGACGCCCAGGAGCAGCCTTCGACCGAGACGATCCGCCGCTTCCTCGACCGCGGACAGGTCGACCCGCTCCTCCCCGCGCCCGTAGCTGATCTGGGTCGCGAGCTGCGCGAGCTGCAACAGATCCCGCAGCGCGCCGCCCGAGAGGTCCGCCAGGCGCTCGCAGACCTCGTCGGAGAGCGTGGCCTCGACGGAGCGGGCGCGGAGGACGTCCACGAGGAAACGGCGCGCCTCCGGGCTGGTCTGCGCGTCCACATAAGGAAAGGGCAGCGCCTGATCGAAGATCTGCGAGACGTCCCGGTGGGCTGGGTTCAGCAGAAAGGAGACCGGCGCAACATAGAGGGCGCCGATCCCAATCTTGGAGATCGTGGCGATGTCGGCGCGTAGAGAGAGCCAGGGGTCGATGCTGGAGAGTCGGTCCAGACCGTCAATGAGCGCGAGCAGGCCGAGCCCAGCCTTTCGCGCTCGATCGGCGAGCCGAAGCAGGATGGCGCCCAGAGGCCCGTGGGGAGAAGGCGGAGGCGAGGCGACGCCGGGGATGAACTCGAAAGGTTCCCGATGATCGTCATCGTCCTGCTCGTCCTCAAAATAGCCGAGCGTCTCCCGGGAGAGCTGCTCCCCGAGCGCCTCGGCATGATCGACCCCTCTCTTCGCAAGCTCGTCGGCCAACGCCATCCCCACCACCCCAATCAAGGCCTGTCGCTTCAGGCTCGCCAGCGAGGCGCGCTGGCCGACGTCTACATAGGCGACGACCCGATCTTTGTCTGTACGCAACAGCTCCCGCACCCGCAGCAGCTCGGTGGTCTTCCCCGATCCAATCCCGCCGATCAAGGCCAGCGAGACCCCATCCTTCAGATCCAGCGGCGCGGCGATCTGCTCCGCGAGCCCGGGGCTGGGGCGCGCGCGAACCCAACCCTCCGCGAGCGCCTTGTCGCCAGCTCCCGTCGCCTCCAGGCGCCGAATCTGCTCGCGGAAGCGGTCTCTGCGCGTGCTCATCGATCCACCCTAACCCCCCGAGGCCGGGTCCCGCCACCGCGACCCCAGCTTCAGCGCCCCCTCCCCCGGCGGGACGAACAGGTAACGGTCCTCCCCCTGCTCCCAGGTGAAGCTGCCGTCCTGGCGCTGAATCACCAGCTTGCCCGCCAGCACGCCGCCGACCGGCGCGCTGCACGTCGCCCGACCGTCCTGGAACGGTACGCCGCGCGCAGGATCCCAGGCGCCGAGCTCGGGCGCCGCGCCGACCCAGATCAGGCGCTCGCCCTCGGCGAGGGGGAGCTCCACCGTGAGTTGTATCTCGCGCAGGGCGGGGGCGCGGCTCTCGGCGATCAGCGGCGCGAGCGCGTCCGGGGCGAGCGGCTTCAGGAAGAGGATGGTCGTCGCGCGGCCCGGGACGGGCAGGGGCTCGTCGGGGTCGAGGGGCTCGGGCAGCGCGCGGGGCTGGCCATCCGAGCCCAGCACCACGCCGGAGACCGGGCGGGCCACCTGGGCCAGACGCGCCGGGATGGGCAGGCTGAACGCCTCGTCTCGACGGTTGACCACGACCAGGGCCAGCTCCTCGGGCGCGACGCGGACGAGCTGGTAGAGCCCGCCGTCCAGCGAGAGGTTCAGGGTGTCGGGGGCGCGCAGCGCCGGGTGGGCCCGCCGCAGGGCGACGGCCCAGGCCAGCGTGTCGCCGAGCGGATGATCCACGTCGAAGCGCATGTCCGCGCGGTTCTCCGGCTCGCCCGTACCGGCGAGGCCGATCTCCGTGCCCCAGGTGACCGACGGCGTGCCGCGAGCGCTCATCTGGAAGAGCAGCGCCTGCTGGGCCCGCGTGACGTCCCCGCCGCAGAGGCCGAGCAGGCGCGCCGTGTCGTGGTTGTCCAGGAAGGTGACCAGCGCGCCGGGCCGCTCGGCGAGCGCGTCGCCATAGACGCGGTCCAGCGAGAGGGTGGACGCGAGGCGACCGACGGGGCGATCCTTGCAGAAGACGTCGGTCATCGCGTAGTGCAGCGGGAAGTCGAAGACGGCGGAGAAGCCGCTGCCCTGGAGCGTCTTCGCCAGCTTCGCCGCGTCGCCCTCAAACGCCTCGCCGAGCAGCCAGAGATCGGGGTCCAGGCCGGCCCGCAGCTCCTCGGCCATGCGCGCCTGGAAGGTGAGCGGCATGTGCCCCACGGCGTCGATGCGCAGGCCGTCCGGCTGGAACGCGTCGACCAGCGCGTAGGTCTGGTCGAAGAGCCAGCGGTAGACCTGCTCCTGCTCCTGCGCCAGATCGGGCAGCCCGTGGACGTCGTGGGTGACGCGCTGCGTTGGGTCCACCCAGTCGACCACGTCCCCCCGCCCATGAAACCAGTCCGGCCGCGCCCGGGTCATCGCCGTGTCGTATCCGACGTGGTTCCAGACCACGTCCAGCACCAGCCGCATGTCGCGCCGGTCGAGCTGCCGCCGCAGACGCCGAAGATCGCGCTCGCTGCCGAAGCGCGGCTCCACCCCGCTCAGGCCCTCGGTCCAGTAGCCGTGGAAGGCGCCATGCCCGTTCAGCGGCTCGTCGCGCATCGGCGAGAGGGGCGAGAGCCAGAGGGTGCGGACGCCGAGGCCCTGCAAATAGTCAAGATTCTTGACGATTCCCTTCAGGTCGCCGCCGTGGAAGGCGGCGGGGTCGGCGGGGTCCACCTCCCCCGGCGTCTTCGGGTCGCCGTCGGCGAAACGATCGACCATCACAAAATAGACGAGGTCATCCGCCGGCGGTGGGGCGATGGCCTCGGGCGAGCGCGCGCAGGCGAGGAGGAGCGGGAGGAGGGCCAGCATGGCTCAACGGCCCTTCAGGCCTTGAGCGACCAGGTGCTGATCGAGCAGGGCGCCGAGCCGACGCTCGATGACCGGGAGGGCGCCAAGCAGGGCCTCGGGCTCGGCCTCGTGATCGAAGAGCAGGAAGACCGGGACCTCGAAGCGGTCGCTCGTCGCGCCGGACGAGCTGGGCGGGGCCTTTGGCGCCAGGCTCAACTGCACGTCCACGGTCCAGCGATACTGTCCGTTCATCTGCGAGAAGAAGCGGGCGTTGGCCTCGACCAGCACGGCCAGGCTGGCGCCATCGGCGGACGCGCCGAGCAGCGAGAGGCGCAGGGGCCCGCTGCCGCGCTCCGTGAGGGCCGGCGCGCTCACGACGCGGGGCGAGAGGTTCCGCGCCTGCACCACCGCGGCGAGGCGGGCCATCGCCTCCTCGGTGAACGCCACCGTGACGCCGTCGTCCACGCTGGTCAGCACGCCGGCCAGGGCCACCGGCTCGACCGTGCTGGCCTGCACGGCGTCGGGCTGCTTCAGGCAGGCGGTCGCCAGCAGCGGCAGGAGCAGGGCGAATCTCGTCAGGAGAGGACGTCTCAAAACCATACCTCTGTCTCCAGCGCGAGCACGTGATGCCAGTGCTGCTCGACGGCGTCGAAGGTGGCGTACTGGTCGAGGGTGTCGACGAAGCTGTTGCCGAAGGCGTTGTTCTGGCTGGAGTATTGTACACCGTACAATATGCGCAGCGAGGGCCGCGTGTAGATGCCGGCCCCCAGCGGGTTCAGCACCAGCCCGCCCTTGCCTTGGAAGGTGGTGCGCGTGCTGGCGTCGCCGTACTCCAGCCCGTCCGTGTTGGGCACGCCGCCCGTGTTCTCGAAGATCGAGTCCCGGTGCTCGCGGAAGGCGTTGCCGTTGTGGCTCTGCTCGCGGGCGGCGCTGCCCTCGAGCAGGACGTGCAGGGTGTCGGTGGCGTAGGCCTGCAGGCGCAGGACGCCGCTCATCGCGGTGCGGTCGTAGTCGCTCGGGGCGACGTCGTTGTCCAGGTCGCGGGCGTCGATGTACAGCGCGCCCAACGCGGCGTCCAGGCGGCGCGGGACCAGGGTGAGCTGAAGCTCGTCGCCGATGGTGAGCTGGCTGCGCCCGTCGGTGAGATCGTGAACATAGAGGGTGTAGGTCTGGCCGTTCACCGTCTCCGAGTCCGTCTTCTCCGGGTGCAGGCGCTCGTAGCGCACGAAGAGGTTGTTCCAACGGATGGGCCCCAGGCCGCCGAAGCCGAGATAGCCGATGGCGGCGCCAGACATCGCGTCGCGGGCCTCGGGCTCGGGGAACCAGTCCTCCAGGCCGGGGTGCTCCTCCAGCCAGGTCTGCACGACCTCGCCGCGCACCCAGTCTTCATAATCCATCTCCGGCGTCTGGTAGGGGGCCGCCGTGTTGCCCTCCACCCCGGGCTCGTAGCGGAGCTCGCCGCCCGCGCCGAGCTCCAGGTGCTTGCCCAGCTTGAGGCGCGCCGTGCCGCCGGGCGTGAACACGGTGTTGTAGCTGGCCCCATACAGGCCGTAGCCGGAGTCTCCCACGCCGATCAGCAGGTCCAGCTTCTCCTTCTGCAGCCGCGCGCTCAGGCCGACCGTGTCGGTGAAGATCTGCGCCGGGCGCATGTCGTAGAGGCCCAGGTCGCCGAACCAGGTCTCCAGCGTGCCGACCTGCCAGGTCACGTCGTCCAGCGCCACGTTGCCCGCCCGCGCGTAGACCTGGCTCAGCCGCAGGTTGGCCAGCCCGCCGTCGCCGCTGTCGGCGTTGCCGATGCTGCCGCCCTCGATCTTGGCGTGCATGCTCGTCCACAGCGCGTCGGTCCCCGGCTGCGGCTCCAGCACGTCGAAGCGGAACTCCAAGGCGGCGTAAGGCCCCTCGTTGAGCAGGCGCCCGTAGAGGTTCCAGTAGCCCAGACGTCCGTTCCCGCCTTGGAGATCGGGACGGGTCATCACGCGGAAATAGCCGCCCACCGCCGCCCCGCCCGCGCTCGCGGAGGAGGGAAGGAGCAGACCCAGCGCGGCGCCCAGGACGAGCGCGCGCCTGATCAGCGGAGCGGGGAGCGGGAGCATGAGGCGCATCCTAGTTCTGCTCCTCGAAGATGACGATGGTGTTGGCCTTCGCCTCGTAGCTGCCGGTCACGACCTCGGGGTCGGCGAGCCAGATGTTGGCCGAGCTCGTCGCGTCCTTGTCGGGGAAGTCGTTGAAGTACCCGTCGTAGTCCGACTCGTCGAGGTTGCCCGGCAGATCGTAGTAGGACTGCGTGTCGACCACCCGGCCCCAGCTCCGGCCGGAGGGCAGGGTGAAGGTGGTGGCGCTGTCCTCCATGTTGATCAGGATCAGGATCTCCGGGTCCTCCCAGCTGCCGTCCGGGTCGTAGTAGTGCAGCATGAGGTGCCTCCCGCCCCAGATCTCGTCGCTCTCCTGGTTCTCCGCGTCTTTCCAAGCGTAGGGCATCCCGCCGTCCCAGGTCCTGGGCGAGAGCGCGTAGGTGTGGGCGCGGCGGAAGGCGACCAGATCGCGCACGAAGTCGTGCATGCGCAGCCGGAAGAGGTTGTTCGTGTTCTGGCTGGTCCACTCGCCCCAACGGAACCAGTTCCACTCGTTGTCCGCCCAGGTGGAGTAGGCGTTGTTGTTGCCGTACTGCGTGCGCAGCCACTCGTCGCCGCCCAGCAGGGTCGGCGTGCCGTGCGAGATGAGCAGCCCGACGAAGAGGTTGCGGATCATCTGCCGCTTCTCGGGCTCGTCGCTCCAGTTGGCCGAGTGGTTGTTGCTCTCGCCGCTGGTGGGATCGCACCAGGCGGAGCAGGCGTCATAGCAGCAGATGGGGTTGAGCGGCCCGCAGCCGTTCTGTTTCTCCTCGTAGGAGACGAGGTCGAACATGGTGAAGCCGTCGTGAATGGTGACGAAGTTCACCGAGTGCCAGGGCTGGCGGCCGTTCCAGGCGTAGCGGTCATAGCTGCCAGTCATCGCGCCGCCGCCGGAGATCGCGCCCTGGTAGTCGCCGAGCAGCGCCTCCTGGTTGACGAAGCCGCGCCACCAGTCGCGGAAATTGGCGTTCCACTCCGCCCAGCCGTAGGGGATCTCCGAGCTCTCGTCCACCGGGAAGCCCGTCGAGGGATCGTAGGCCGTCGTCCAGGGCTCGGCGATGATGCGCGTGTTGTATTGTTGCAGAATGGGATCGTCGGCGATGTCCTGCAGCACGGTCTGGGCCACGTCGCTCCAGCCGTTCTCGTAGCCCAGGTCCTCCTCGCCCAGCACGCCGGCCAGATCGAAGCGGAAGCCGTCTACGTGCAGCTCCTCGACGTAGAAGCGCAAGGAGTCGATGATCATCTTGCGCATGGGGGCGTGGTTGGCGCGCGTCTGGTTGCCGACGCCGGTGTGCTCCCAGTAGAACTGGCCGTCCTCGGTCAGCACGTAGTAGCTCTGGTTGTCCAGGCCGCGCAGGTTGTAGATGCTGGCCACCTCCAGGCTGTCCAGGTCTACCGCGTCGCCGGGATCGCAGAGCCCGTCCGAGTCGTTGTCGTTGAAGAACAGCTTGGTGCGCCACAGCCCGCCCTCGCCGGTGTGGTTGTAGACCACATCGACGATGACCTCGACCCCCTGCTGGTGCAGGCGGTCCACCATCTCCTTGAACTCGTCGAGCACCTCGTGCACCTCGCCGGTCTGCTCGTAGGAGGCGGAGTAGGTCAGCTCCGGCGCAAAGTAGGAGATGTTGTTGTAGCCCCAGTATCCACCGTCGCTGGGCTTCTCGTGCACGGGCAGCAGCTCGACGGCGTTGACGCCGAGGTCGGCGAAGTAGCCGGCGCCCTCGCCGAGGCCGCGGAAGGTGCCGAAGTGCTCGACGCCCCAGGCGGTGGCGCCGGCGTTCTCCGAGAAGCCCTTCACGTGGGTCTCGTAGATGACGAGATCGTTCCAGTCGTGGCCCTCGTGGGCGTCGGACTGGCGCGCCGCGCGCCACGCCTCTTCCTGCTCGCTCCACTCGTAGTCGCTGTCGACGATCACGCTCTTGGACGCGCTGGCGTAGGTCGAGTCGTCGGCGTAGGGCCCGCTGGCGGGGAAGCCGCCGCCCCAGTCGTGATCGCGGTGAAAGGCTCGGCTGTAGGGATCGGTGAGCAGCTTGTTCGGGTTGAAGCGGTTCCCCGACTCGTCCACGTCGGCGCGAAAGCCCAGCATCGAGCCTGGATACCAGTCGGGGTCCTCCACCCAGTTCGGCCCCCAGGCCACGTAGCCGTAGTGCTGGCCCACGCCCACGCCCTCCACGTAGAGGTTCCAGACGTCGCCGTAGCGGGTCATCTCCAGCTGGCGCGTGGGCTTGCTGGACTCGGGATCCTCGAACAGCAGCAGGTCGAGCCGCGTGGCGTTCTTCGAGTAGACGGCGAAGTTCACGCCCTCGTCGATGAGCGTGGGGCCCATGTGCTCGAGCGCCCCGATGTCCTCCCAGGTCAGGCTCGGCGCCTTCCCGTCGGTGGCGTAGAGCTGCACGTAGTCTTCGCTGTGGCAGGCGAGGAGCAGCGGCAGGAGGAGGCGAAGTGCGGAGGGCATCGGAGAGACCTCGGGCGATGTCGGAGAGCTTAACGCCTTCCGAGAGGGGCGCGCGCCTCGTCGGAGGAGCAGGATAAGGGGCTGCCGATGCTCTCGCCTGCGCGCGCTCTGCCCGATCCACTCCAGGACCTTCTGGCGGACGTGCTGTCGGCGCTTCAGACCGAGGGCCACGCCCCGCTGCCGCCGGTGACGGGGCTTCGGCCCGACGTGGTGGCGCGCGCGCTCTACCGCGCGGAGCTGGAGGCGGGGCCCGGCGGGCCGCTGGTCCACCTCCACACGATGCATCTCCGCGAGAGCCGTGCCCCTGCTGGATCGCTGACCCAGGCGGCGGGGGGCTGGCTCTTCGTCGAGGGCCCCGGGGCGGCGGCGCTGGCCCGGCCCCTGATCGGCAGCCCGGAGCTTCGCCGCCTGCTCTGGGAGGAGCCCGGGGCCGCGCGGGCGCTCCCGGCGGAGGCGGCGGCGCGCACCCTGCACCTGGACCGCCTGCATGCGGTGGCCACCGACCCAGCCCTGGGGGGCGTGCGCCAGGCGCTGCGCGCCCACTGCCGAGCGGCGGGGCCGGTGCACATCACGGGCGAGCGCGGCACGGGCAAGGCCAGCCTGGCGCGCTGGGCGCATGCCACCATGGATGATCGGCCGCTCTCCTGGCTTCACGCCGACCAGGGCCAGGTCCAGCCCGGCGAGTGGACGCTCGCGGAGGAGCCCGCCGAGCTGCACCCCGAGCAGCGCCACGCCCTGGCGCGCCTGGCCGCCGCCGCCGATCCCCCCGAGCCGCCGCGGCGCTGGATCGGTGGACCCGCGCGCCCCCGCCACCCCGCCCTGCGCGCGATCCTGGGCGAGAGCCCGGCCCTGGCGGAGGTCCTGCACGAGCTGCTGCGCGTCGCGCCCACCGAGCTGCCGGTGCTGGTGGTGGGCGAGCCGGGGACGGGCAAAGAGTCGCTGGCCGCCGCCGTGCATGCGCTGTCGGGGCGCGCCGGTCCCTTCGTCGCCATCGACGTGGGCGCGCTGACCGAGGAGCTGGCGGAGAGCGCGCTGTTCGGCCACAGGCGCGGGGCGTTCACCGGCGCGGACCGGCCGCGACCGGGCGCCTTTCGTTCGGCCCACGGCGGGACGCTCTTCCT
>CAZKWG010000290.1:0-9097 GCA_964556105.1 uncultured Enterobacterales bacterium
ATCTACAAGCTGTAGTTGCACCCGCACGACGCGCGCCTGGCTGTGCTGCACGACGTTGGACAGGGCCTCCTGCGCCACGCGGAAGACGGCGACGGCCACGGGCGCGGGCACGGGGCGCGCGAGTGGATCCAGGTGCAGCTCGAAGCCCAGCCCAGCCCGCGCCGCGGTCTCCTCGACCATGCCGCGGATCGCCGCCACCAGCCCGTGCTCCTCCAGGGCCTCCGGCGCCAGATCGTGCAGGGCCTGTCGCAGGCTCTGGTGTGAGCGCCCCAGCAGGCCGACCAGCTCGCCGATCCCCTGGCGAGCGTCCTCCGGCAGCGGCCCGGCCATCAGGGCGCTGGCCAGCAGGCGGGTGCCGGTGAGGTCCTGCCCCAGACCGTCGTGGAGGTCACGGGCGACGCGCTCCCGCTCTCGCTGGCGCGCGCTGGCGGCCTGTCCGTTGAGGTCCAGCAGCACCGTGGCCTGCTCAGCGACGCGGCTCTCCAGACCCGCGGAGAGCGCCTCGAGCTCGGCCTCGCGCGCGGCCAGGCGTCGCTGCAGGACGAACTGCCCCAGCACGAGCCGGTAGACGACGTGACCCAGGCCCACGCCGAGCGCGACCGTGAACGCGAGAAAGCTGAGCTGATCCCAGCTCTCCACGCTGGTGGGGAGGCCGGTGGGGTGCGCGCCGAGCCAGGCGGCGGCGGCGGCGAGCGAGGCCCAGACCACCCGGCGCGGCAAGGACACCAGCATGGGGACCGTGAAGATCGCCGAGGGGTACATGAAGGGGAAGAGGTGATCCACCTGGCCGGGCGGCAGGCTGAGGCACCAGGCGATCCAGCCGACCTGCGCGATCAGGCCAACCCCCAACACAGGCTCGATGTGGCGCTGCAGCGCGTCGAGACGCCGAACCAGCAGCACCAGCACAGGATTGGCCAGGATCACGCCGCCCCGCCAGAGCGCGAAGGCGCGCTGGACCTCCGGCCGATCGGCGTAGAGCAGCACATCGGAGGGCCACCAGACCAGCGCCGCCAGCGAGGCGCCCAGCGCGATGCGCGTCCAATGGGTGATCATGGCCTCGCGAGCGGAGATCCGAAAGTCCGCCAGCTCAGCCGGCGTTGGGGCTGGTCCACCGAGGGCCAGGGTGACGGCAGGGAGCTGGGCCAGCGACGTCTCCGAATCAGAGGCTGCAAATGAGCTCTATCGCTGGCGGGCGAGCCGCGCACCCCAGGCGCGGGAGAGCGCCGAGAGGCGGGCGCGGAGCCCGTCGCGCAGGAGGTGGACGGGCATCAGGAGCAACGTAAACAGGACGGCGCCGAGGTGGATCCGCCCCAGGGTCAGGAGGCAGCCACCCTGATTGACCGCTGGATTCAACGCCTCGAAGGTCTCATCGAAGGCGTCGCGTGGCCGGCTTGTCCGCACGTGCGCCCGCTGCGTCCCGCGCGCCCAGATCGTGCGGCGGCAGCTCAACGGGTGGTCGGTCGGCTGGCCCCCATAGTTGAACTGGCGCGCCAGGCGTCGAACGCGCTCCACCTCCTCCTCGGTCGGGGCGCGCTCCGGGTGCGGGACCATCCCCCGCAGGTGCTTCGCCAGGAACCGATAGGAGGCGACGTGCTGAGCGGGCGTAAAGTTCCAGAGGGTGACGCCGCGATGGCGCCAGAGGAGCTGGATCCCAGCGCGCACCCAGAACGGAGCGGTCAGGCGGCCCTCACGGAAGGCCGGCCGGAGGATGGCGAGGGCGCGTATCACCTTGCTCCTCGGCTCGCCTTCGATTGGATCGAGCGTGTAGCCGGCGAGGCCGACGAGCTCGTCCTGGTGGTAGTACAGCGCCATCTGATAGAAGGGGAAGGCTCCGTTTCGTAGGGCCACACAGAAGGTCGCGAGCCCCGGGCCCTCGAACACCGCCTCGGCGAGCTCCGCCGCAGAGGCGAGCGCGCGCGCCCTGTCCGCCTCGGACGCGTCTGTGAAGTCGATGACCTCGGAGCGGGTGATCCTGGGCATAGATCCCTCCTGTTGGCGCCCGGCGCGCCGATGTTTTGTCTGTTCACGCTCGGAGCATCACCCGAGGACGCGCCACAGACAAGGCCAACCGCGCCCGACTCAAGAAAGCTGGAGAGGAGGACCGAGGCCCAGGCAGACCAGGCTCAGCGGACCTCGCGCTCGGCCAGGGCCAGCTGCACGCGCAGGTTGGCGTTCTCGCGCAGGTTCATGAAGTACAGCTGGTACTCGATGGGGTGCAGGTTCCCGCTGCCCATGGTCCAGTCCAGGATCCGGCTCATCCCGTCCCGCGGCGGGCGGCCGTAGAGCGTCGTCTCCAGCACCCCGTCGGCGCAGCGCGCGTCGGCGAAGCCTGGGCGCGGCGCCCGATCCGCGCTCTCCAGGAAGACGGCGCCCAGGTTGGTCTCGGCGGGCGCGCGCTCCTCGTCCTGACGCCAGGAGAGCGGGTTGACGCAGAGGCGCTCGCGGGCGTCCTCGCGCACCAGATCGAAGCCCTTCGGTTGGTATCCTGGAGCGCGGGCCTCCCAGGCGGCGACACAACGCAGGTCGGTCGGCTGGGCGCAAGGCGGGAGATCGGGAGCGCGCTCGCGCAGGCCGTCCACGGTGACGCTCCCCCCGGGGATCCAGGCGGCGACGAGCTGATCGCGCAGCGGCGTCCCCGAGATGTGCTCGAAGAGGAGCCGCTCGAGCAGGACCGAGCCCTGGCTGTGACCGGCGAGGATGAAGGGTCGCTCCGCCCCGCGGATCTGCTGGAAGGCCTCGAAGGCGCGCAGGACGTCCCCGTAGGAGATCTGGAACGCCCGGCTCCCGTCGTCCGAGGGCTCCAGGAACTGGGTGCCGTTGGTCTGGCGATAGCGGGGCGCGTAGATGGCGCAGCAGCCGTTGAAGGCCGTCGCCTGAATCAGGGTCGCGCCGCGATCCGTCGCCTCGACGACGGCGCGATCGTCGAAGGCGCCGTTCCACTGGCTGCCGATATAGGAGGTAGGGTGGACGTAGAAGACGTCTACCGGGGCGACGCGCTGATCGACGCTCGTCACGCCGTCCGGGGCGATGTCCGCCAGGTCCTCCTGATCGGGGAGCGCGCTCCAGGCGCCGGGCTGGTCGTAGTCGGGCGCGGGCGGCGTGGCGGCGTCGGAGAAGGCGCCCTCGGGGCGCATGGAGGCGCGGATGAGGGGACGCAGCCCGATGGCGCCGCCCAGCGCCAGGCCGCCAGAGATCAGGATCGGGATGTAGAATCGACTCATGATGCGCTCCCGCGGGGCGTGAATCCGAAAGCGAGCGTGTCGCCCAGATCGGAGAGGGCCGTCTGCAGGTCCACCTGCAGCTTGCCCGCCCGGTGCAGCGCGAGCGCCCCGTGCGTCGCCGCCCAGAGCGCCTGCGCGAGCCGCTCCGGCGGCAGCACGAGGAGGCCCTGCTCCGCCGCCTCCTGCAGCGGGGCCAGGGCCAGGGCCTGATAGCGGGCGACGGCCGCGAGGTGCTCGGGGCCGCGCAGGCAGGGCTCGAAGATGAGATCGTAGAGGTTCGGGTGCCCGAGCGCGAAGGCGACATAGGCCCGCCCCACCGCCGCCAGCCGCGCCGCGACGCCGTCCGCGCCGGCCATCGCCGCCGCGCAGCCCTCCGTCAGCCGGTCCAGGGCCGCGACGCGCGCCGCGTCCAGCAGCGCCTCCTTGTCGGCGAAGTAGCGGTAGGGCGTCGAGCGGCTGATGCCGGCCAGCTCCGCCACGCGCCGCAGCGAGCAGGCCTCGCGCCCCTCCTCGTGCACGAGGGTGAGCGCGAGCGCGGCGAGCCGAGCGCGCTCGTGGACGATCTCGGCGTCGGACAGGGCGCGACCTTGCATGGATGGACCTCGGGGAAGAGGGTAGCCCATGTTTTTGACAGTGTCAATTTCTCCGCGAGGAGGTAGGATCATCCATGCTCTTCTCGCTGCTCCCCCTGCTCTCGCTCGCCGCGCTCGCAGAGACCGAGCCCGTCAGCGGCTACGTCGATCTGCACATCCACCTGGGCGCGCACCGCACCCTGCCCGTCTACGGCGACGGCCCGGACGCGCCCCTGCCCGAGCGGGTCACCCATCGCCACGCGATGCGGCGGTCCATCTTCGCCGAGGATCTCCGCGGCCCGTCGATCCTGGTCAGCCTGGCCTACGCGAACCCCTTCCTCACCGCCTTCGACACCCGGCGCTCGATGTGGGCGCGGATCGAGCGGCAGCTGGACTACGTCGAGGGCTTCGCCGAGCGGCACGCCGACCGCTTCGGGCTGGCCCGCGATCCGGCCGAGGCGCGCGCGATCATCGCGTCGGGGCGCATCGCCATCGTCCAGGGCATCGAGGGCGCGACGAAGCTGCTCGGCGAGCCGGGGGACGCGGCGCGCCTGGCCCAGCGAGGGGTCGCCGTCGTCACGCCGATTCACCTCGCTGACAACGAGATCGGCGGCGCGCTGTGCCAGTCCGGCGCGCTGGTGCTGCTCAACGTGCCTGGCTGCCTGGGCCAGCGCTTCGCGCCCGAGCGCCAGGGCCTGACGCCGCGCGGGATCGCCTCGGTCCACGACCTCATCGACGCGGGCATCATCATCGACGCCGCCCACACCGCTCCCCTCGCCTTCGACGATCTGCTCGAGGTCCTGGCCCAGCGCGAGGTCGCCCCCGTCTACACCCACGCCGTCGCGCGGGCGGTGACCGACGTGCGCGGCGCCCTCACGGACGCGCAGATTACGCAGATCTACGCGCTCGGCGGCCTGATCGGCGTCACCGCCAACCTCGGGTCCGTGGTCCCCGACCCCCTCCCTCCGGGGCTCCCCGAAGACCGCTGCCCCGGCTCCCTCGACGATCTCCGCCTGCACTGGGATCACCTCACCGCCGTCGCCGCGGGGGCCCCCGTCGCCTGGGGCTCCGACTTCCAAGGCGGGATCGACCATATCCGCCCCCAGTACGGCGACCGCGGCTGCCAGGAGACGCGGCCCGACGGCGCGCCGCTCGACGCCTTCGACGTCGAGGGCCTCTCCCGCCCCGGCCTCGTCGAGCCCATGTTCATGCACCTCGCGGCGGCGGGCTCGGACCGGGCGCCGCTGAACGCGTCCGCGGAGCGCTTTCTGGAGATCTGGGCGCGGGCGCGGGCGACGCTTACCTTGGCGCCGAGGAGCACCCCATGAGCCGTCGCTACGCCCCTGCCACCCAGCGCAACCGCGATCCCATCCTCGCGGTCCTCTCCCGCGTGCTGCCCGAGGGCACCATCCTGGAGATCGCCAGCGGCAGCGGCGAGCACGCGGTCTACTTCGCCCCGCGGCTGCCCGGTAGGCGCTGGCTGCCCAGCGACCGCGACCCGGACGCCGTCGCGAGCATCGCCGCCTGGCGCGACGAGACGCCGGAGGCCCAGGGCGCGCTCCTGCCGCCGATCGTGCTGGACGTTCAGCAGGGCCCTTGGCCGGAGGAGCCGCTCTCCGGCGTGGTCGCCATCAACATGGTCCACATCTCGCCCTGGGAGGCGACCCTCGCGCTGCTCGCGGGTGCGCGCGCCCACCTGCGGCCGGGCGGCGTGCTCTACCTGTATGGGCCCTACCGCGTGGGCGGCCAGATGAGCGAGAGCAACCACACCTTCGAGGGCTGGCTGAAGTCGCTGGATCCCGCCTACGGCGTGCGCGAGCTCGAGGCGGTCCTGGCCGCGGCGGAGGCCCTGGGCTTCGAGCACCTGGAGACGGTGCCGATGCCGGCGAACAACCTCTCGCTCGTGTTCAGGCTAGCTTAGCTAGCCTGTTGGGGCCTGACCCAGCGCCTCGTCGAGCACCCGCGCGACGGCCTCGAGCTGCTGGCGAGAGGCGGCCTCCTCCGCCGAGTCCGGACGGCGCGCGCGCAGGAACAGCAGGGCGGCGACGACCAGCAGCCCGAGCCCGGCGACCAGCAGCGCCTTGTGCCAGAGCAGCCCGAGGAGGGCGACGGCGGCGGCGAGGGCGCCGACCACGCCGGAGAGCAGTCCGCGCAGCGCCCCGTACTCCGGCTCGGCGTCCAGGCGCGCCTGAAGCGCTCCGCCCTCGCCCTGGCGCTCCAGGGTCAGCTCGAGCCGCACCCGGTCCTGCACCCGCCAGACGTAGTAGCGCTTCGCGTCGTCCGCCCAGGCCCAGGCCCCGCCGATGCGGCGGGCGAGCCGCCGGGAGAGGACGTCGAGATCGCGGCCCTCCCCGCTGGGGACAGGCCAGGTCTTGCTGAGCGGGGGGCGGGGCATCGTGACCTCGTCGCGGCGCAGCGCCGCTCCTTGTTGGTTAGCCTGCCGGGCGCCTCGAGCAAGCTGAGCCCCCATACCTGAGCCCCCGCACCTGAGCCATGGAGATCGCCGATGCCTCGGCCGCCCGCTGACCCGAACATCGTGCTGATCGGCGCGCGGCGCAGCCCGCTCGCTGACCTCTACCACCGCTACCTGGAGCTCTCGCTCGGCGCGGCGATGGGGAGCATCTTGCTGGCTATCATTCTTGTTAATAGTTTGTTCGCGATCCTGTACATGGTGTCGGGAGGCGTAGCCAACGCCGCGCCGGGCTCCTTCCTCGACGCCTTCTCCTTCAGCATGCAGACGCTGGCGACGGTCGGCTATGGCGGCATGTACCCCGCGAGCGACGCCGCCAAGGTGATCAGCGACGTGGAGTCCCTGGTCGGGATGATGGTGACGGCGGTGGCCACGGGCCTCGTGTTCACCCGCTTCACCCAGACCCGGCCGGCGCTGCGCTTCACCTCGAAGATCGTCGTCTGCACGATGCGCGGCGTCCCGACCCTGACGTGCCGTGTCGGCAACGACCGGGGCAACCTGGTGGTCGAGGCGCGGGCGCGCCTGGTGATGATCCGCCACGCGCCGGAGCCCGACGGAACCCCGTTCTACGAGATCCTCGACCTGCCCCTGGTGCGCAGCGACTCGATCCTCTTTACGCGGAGCTGGACGCTCATGCACCGCATCACCCCGGACTCGCCGCTGTACGGGATGGACGCGGCGCGTCTCAAGGCCGAGGAGGTCGAGATCTCCGCCTCGCTGGTGGGCGTGGACGAGACCTCGCTGCAGACGGTCCACGCGCGAAAGACATGGTCTGACGAGGATATTCTCATCGGCTATCGGCTGGCTGACCTGCTGCGCGCGCTGCCGGACGGGCGGCTGGAGGCCGACACGCGCCGCTTCGATGAGGTGACGCCGGAGGCGTGAGCAGCGGTTGCAGGTTCTGACGGGCGCTGGTATCTTGGACACATCTGCTCATGTAACGGACATGCGAATGCACCAGACCGCCAGACTGCGAGATGCAGCGAACGCCAACGGTGTGCTGGTCGAGTGGGACAACGAAGACAACGCGAATGGTGTGCACCGATGACAGCCCCGCCCTGGGCCTGCGGGCCGCTCGTCCTGTCGGCGCTGCTCCTGAGCTCCGTCTTTGGGTGTGGCGACAAGCCCGAGACGCCTGAACCCGGCGACTCCGGAACGACCGACACCGGGACAACCGACACCGGGACAACCGACACCGGCGACTCCGGGATAACCGACACCCAGGACACCGGGACGTCCGACACACAAGACAGCGGCTGGTGGTTGGACGACGACGACGGCGACGGCTACACGCCCATCGGCGGAGACTGCGACGACGACGACAGCGGGCTTCGGCCTGGCGCTGACGAGCTCCCTGGTGACGACATCGACCAGAACTGTGACGCGTCCGACGCCGGGCCTGTGCTGGCCCTGGACGAGGTCGATGGGGTCTGGCTCGGGGTGGAGCACGGCTGCCTCGCGGGGAGGTCTCTGGCCATCGTCCGTGATCTGGATGGGGATGGCCTGGACGAGCTGCTCGTCGGCGCACCACAGAGCTCGTGGAACTGTGATGACGTGGGAGGCGGGGCATACCTGATCGCTGGACCCGCCGCCGGCGAGGCGGGCCTGGATCGGGCCGACGCGGCGTGGCATGGAGGAACCGACTTCGACTGGTTTGGAGGGGCGATCGCCTCGGCGGGCGACCCCGAGGGAGGCGGCGTAGGTGACATCCTCATCGGTACGCCCATCGGCAACTATTGGGGGTACGGGGGAGGCGTGGTCTACCGGGCCGACCCGTCCGGCCTGACGCTGGAGCCCCTGTTCGCCGGCCCGTCGGGGAGCTTCACGGGGGCGGCGCTGGCCGGGGAATTCGACGCCAACGGGGACGGCCTCCTCGACACGCTGGTCGGCTCGCCCAACAAGGGAAGCTCCCCGACGAAGCCGGGTCAGGCCGACCTGCTGCTGGGACCGCTCCCAGCCACGCTGCTCTCGCCTGGGGGGTCCGACGCGACCCTGGTGGGTGAGCATGACTTCGACGAGGCCGGCCAGAGCGTCGCCGCGGGCGACCTGAATGGCGACGGCTACGACGACCTGATCGTCGGCGCCCCGATGGGAGGCCCCGAAGGGGAGCTCGAAGGGATGGCCTACATCATGTTCGGACCCTGCACCGGCACCCTCGCGCTGGCGGAGTCGGGGGTGTCCATCGCCGGCGACCGACCTGGCGCCGAGGCCGGCGCATCGGTCGCCGTTGTGCCCGACCTCGACGGCGACGGCGTGGAGGACCTGGCGATTGGCGCCCCTCTCGACGAGGCGACCGGTGAGCGCGCAGGAGCGGCGTTCGTCTTCTACGATCTGCGCAGCGGCAGCCGCACCGTCAGCGACGCCGACGCGACCTTTGCGGCGGAGACCACACACGAGTGGTTGGGCATCAGCGTGGCGGGCACCCGCGCGGCGGACGGGAGCGGCGCCCTACTGGTCGGCGCGCCGCGCGATGTGTACGCGACGGGCGGATATCCCGGGAAGGTCTACCTCTTCGCGCCGCCGCTGGTCGGCACCCTCGGCGTGGGGGACGTGGCGCTGCTCTACTCAGGGGTACATCCAGACGAGACCGCCGGCGTGACCCTCAGCGGCGCGGGTGATCTGAACGGCGACGGGCGCGACGACGTCGCGATCGGCGCGCCCTACAGCCAGGAGGGCGTGGTCGAAGACGTCGGTGGCGCCGTCTACGTGTCGCACAGCGCCTGGTAGGAGCGTGTCTGCGGGTGCGCTACGCACAGGGAGCGCAGGGTTATCGTACCTCCAAAGCTGTTCAACCAGGGCGAGGGCCTGTAACGTGAGCCTCCTACGAACCCACA
>CAZKWG010000291.1:0-9068 GCA_964556105.1 uncultured Enterobacterales bacterium
CGATCTTCGACAGGCGCGGGACCGCCATGTCGTTCTGGATCGCGAAGCGCTCGCGGCAGGGCAACGCGGTGACCGGGCTGTCCCTCAGCCTGACGCAGGGGGGCGCGGTGGTGGATCAGGCGATCGCGGTGACGGGCGCGGATCGGCCGAACGCGCCGGCCTGGTTCGAGCTGGAGCGCGCCGCTCCGCCGCCCTGGCGCGAGGTGGAGCCGCTGCCGGTGGATCTGCCGATGGTCCCGGTCTTCGCGCGCCACTTCGAGTATCGGATGGTGGGACCGCCGCCGTACATGGGCGGGGACAGCGCGGTGGCCTCGGGCTGGATCCGCGCGCGCCAGACGCCCGCGCGGCTGGACGCCGCCTGGGTGGCCATGCTCATCGACGGCTGGTGGACCGGGGCGCTGGCCCGCATGGACGCGCCGCGGCCCGTCGCCACGCTGACCTACGGCCTCGCCCTGCTGGAGAGCCCCGACGGCCTGGACCCCGCCGCGCCCGTCTTCCTGGAGTGCCGCGCGCCGGTCTGCGGCGGCGGATACCTGAGCGAGGAGCGGCGCCTGTGGGGCGAGGACGGCCGGCTGCTGGCCATCAACCACCAGGTGATCGCGGTCATCCGCTGAGGAGGAGAGCCTGTGGACCGACTGCTGATCGTCGACGGCACCGTGCTGGTCATCCGCCCCTGGTTCGGGAAGCATGCCGAGCCCTGGAAGGTGGCGCTGGCCCAGCTCCGCGGCCACCTGCGCGAGGCGCCGCGGGTGGCGGTGGTCATGGACATCACGCTGGACACCTTCCGGCGGGAGATCGCCCCCGACTACAAACACAACCGCGAGCCGGCTCCCCCGGATCTCATCGCCAGCTTCGACCGCTTCCGCGACGAGGCCCTGGCCCGCGGCGTGCCGGTGCTCAGCTCGCCCCGCTACGAGGCCGACGATCTCTCCGCCACCCTGGTCCGCCAGGCCGGCGCCGCCGGGCTGCCCGTGCGCATCCTGAGCGACGACAAGGACCTCTTCCAGCTCGTGCGCGAGGACCCGCAGGTGCTCATCGAGGATCGCCTGCGCGGCCGCAGCTACAACGGCGCCGCGGTCTTCGAGAAGCTCGGCGTTCACCCCCATCAGGTCGTGGACTACCTCTCGCTGGTCGGCGACGCCAGCGACGGCGTCCGCGGCGTGGCCGGCGTCGGCGCCACCACCGCCGCCGCCCTCCTCCAGGCCATGGGCAGCCTGGACGCCCTCTACGCCGACCTCGACGCCGTCGCCCGCCTGCCCATCCGCGGCGCGAAGACCCTGCCGGCGAAGCTCGAGGCCGGTCGCGAGGCCGCCCTGCTCGCCCGTCGCCTGGTCAGGCTCTACGACGAGGTCGCGCTCCCCCCCGACGTGCTCGACCAGGCCCGCGTCACGAAATAGCACGAAGTAGGGTCGGACCTTATCCATTATCCTTTTTTGTCGGCGTTCTAACGAAGCGTCGTGCCGATGCTCAGCGAGCTGAAGACCAGCCAGTTCTTCGTGTAGCCGTCGCCGAGCGCGTCCGGGCTCTCCGACTGGCCCTCCGCGCCGCCGGCGATGGTGCGCAGGTTGAGGAACAGGTCCACGCCGCTCTTCTGGGCGATGCCGCCGCGCACCGACGCGTCGACGATGGCGCCGACCACGTCGGTCCTCCCGCCGTTCAGGTACTTGATCGGCGCGTAGAAGCCGTCCACCTCGGCGCCCAGCCAGGCGTTCTCGGCGATGGGCGTCCGGCCGCGGAACTTCAGCACCGGCACCGGCCCGATGTCGCGCTCGCCGGTGAACAGGGTGCCGTCCTGGGAGGCGAAGTCGATGGTGGCGTTGCGGATCTGCAACGAGACCCCGAGGCCCAGCTCCTTTCGCGGCCCCTCGGCGAGGTCATACAGCCACGAGCCGCGCACGAAGGAGAAGCCGTAGCGGTACTCCATCGGCGTGCCCTCGGGGAAGGTGACGTCCGCCTGGGTCATGTCGCTGAGCAGCACCGTCTCCGTGCGCAGGTCGAGCGGTTGGTAGAGCAGGATGACGGAGTGGCGCTGGCCGATGTCGAGATCCGCCTGAACGCGGGCGAAGGGGAAGAGGTTGTTCTGCCCGCCGTCCTGGATGTAGTCGAAGTCCGTGCCGTCGCGGTCGAACTGGATCGTGTGGACGAGCGGCGCCAGCGCGCCGAGCTCGGCGGAGAAGCGCGTGCGGAGGTGCGCGCCCTCACGGTTGAGCACCGACTCGGGAGCGTCGGGCGTGACGGCGAAGGCGGCGGAGACCAGGAGCGGCAGGAGCATGAGAGACCTCGTGGTGTGTGCGAACTATGTTCACACATACCACAAAGGCTGTGCAGCGCAAGGCGAACCTGGATCAGGCCACCGCCGGCTCCGCTCCCAGCAGCGCCGCGGCGCAGGGCTCGACGACCTGAGCGAGGGTGGCGAGGTGCAGGTCCCGCCGCGAACGTGGGCCGAGGACGCCGTGGATGGGAGCGTCGGGCGTGGCGTAGAGGGGTCGCGCGCGGGCGGCCTGAGCGGCCTCGGCGAAGGTCTCGCGGGCGAGCGGGATGAGCGTGGGGTCGCGCTCGAGCATCCAGCGCAGGGCCCGCCAGGCCAGGGCGGCGTGGCGCTCCTCGTCCGCGGCGATGCGGGTCAGCAGCGTGGACAGCGCAGGGTCGGCGGCCTGAGCGGCGCTCTCGCGGGCCTCGGCGGCGCCCAGGGTCTCGCCGACGCAGGCCTCGGTGATGAGGTCGCGCAGGATCGTGGCGGCGTCCGCGCCGATCTCGACCCGCGCCAGGGAGAGGGGCCCGGGTCCGACGGGCGCCCCGCCGTAAGCGCCGGCCAGGGCGAAGGTGAGGCGGGCGTGCTCGATCTCGTCGGCCGCGGCGCGCTGGGTGGCGGCGAGCAGGTCGGGCGGGGCGCCGAGCGCGAGCAGCTCCAGGGTGAAGCGGGCGAAGCTGCCGACGCTGGCGTGCTCGAGCGCGGCGACCTCGCGCCACCAGGCGGCGAGGCTGTGGCGGAGGGCGGGCTCGACCCCGTCCAGGTCCAGGTCGAGGTCAGCGCTCCAGTCGGCGCGGGCCGCGGCCTGGGCGACGCGCGCCTCGCCGTCCACGGTGAGGGGGCGGCCGATGGCGCAGTTCATCTCCTGGCAGGCGAAGGTCTCCTCCTCGTAGCCCACCCCGCACCCGGCGCCGTCCGTGCAGTCGGCGTCAGAGCGGCAGGTGTCGCTGGTCTCGCGGCAGGCCTGGGTGGTCTCGTAGCCGCAGCCGTTGTTGTAGCTGGCGATGCCGCACTCGCCGCCGGCGCAGTCGGCGTCGGTGGTGCAGGTGGCGGGCTCGCAGCTCGCCCAGGTCTTGTCGGTGGTGACGATGTCGGCGGGCACGCAGGCGTAGCCGTCGCCGCAGTCGGCGTCGGTGGCGCAGGAGAAGGCGCAGGTGCAGCCGTCCTGGGCGCTCATGCCGCTGTCGGGGTAGGCGTCGGGGTTGGTTCGCCCGCCGATCTCGATGTAGTCCTGGTGCAGGCAGCGGGCGACGCTGCCCGGCGAGCCGTAGGCCTCACAGTCGGCGTCCGTGGTGCAGCCCAGGTACTCCTCGGTGCCCAGGCAGCTCTCGCCCTCGATCGCGCTGCTGGTCGCGACGGCCGACACACGGTGAATGCTGCCGTCCTCGCAGCGCTCGTAGCCGGTCGCGGCCCCGGCGGCGTCGAGGATGGGCGTGGAGCCATCACAGGCGCTGGTGGTCTTCTCGCCGCCGACGCAGCCGGGCAGGCCGAGGGTCAGCAGCAGCATCGCACGCAAGGCTCGAAGGGCGTAGTCACGATCCATGGGTCACCTCCATGGACAATCTATCGCGCGATCTGGGTTCTCCGCTCGATTCTCTCGGCGATCACGGGGGTGGCGAGGTTGGCCAGGAGGATGTGCGTCTCGACGTTCAGGTGAACATTGTCCGTGAACAGGCCGTTGAGGCTGTCGCGGGCGCGCAGCGAGCCCTCGAAGTCCACCAGCCCGGTGTCCATGGACCGGGAGAGGTCGCGGACAGCCTCGACGACGCCTGAGGTCGCGCGCATGGGCGCCGGGTCGTCGTCCCGCGCCTCGGCGAGCTGCGCCCAGCCGGCGGCGCGCTCGCCCCGCTGCAGCAGGAGCAGGCCCCAGAGGTACTCCACCTCCGGGCAGTCGGGCGCCATCGCGTGCGCCTTCTCCACGTCCGCCGGGCTGATCGCGTTGAGCTGGAGCTGGTAGCCGCTGCGCCACTGCGTCCAGGCGGCGGCGGGGAGCGCGTCGGGGCAGACCGGCGCGGAGGCGAACCAGCGATCGATGGGCGAGGCGGGCACGATCAGCACGACGTCGCTGCCCGCGTCCTGGCAGATCTGGATCGCGCGCGCCAGGTTACGTTTGTAGTTGGCCTCGGCCATGCGGGTCTGCTCCGGCGACATGGCCAGCGAGACGTGCGGGTCGCGCGGTCGCTTCAGGTCGCGCTGGACGACGCGCTTCTGCAGCTGCAGGAAGAGCTGCGTGCGCTCCAGCAGCACCGTCAGGCGCGCCTCGATGGCCCCGCTGACGTCGCCATAGCGGCGCTCCAAGGTGCTGTTCGCGATGTCGTTGTGCCCGAAATAGAACACGGCGATGTCGGGCTTGAACACCATCGCCTCGTAGACCAGCCGCGGCAGGGTGTTGGTGTCCATGCCGGAGCGCCCGAGGTTGATGGACTCGACCGGCGTGCCCGCCTTGTCCAGGTTGCTCTCGATCAGGCCCATGAACTCGCGGCTGGGCTGCAGGCCGGAGCCGCCGCGCATCGACGACTCCCCGAAGCCCAGGATGCGCGTCGTCCCTGGCGTCGGCGCGAGCGGGAAGGGGCCGATGGTGTCGATGCCCTGGTAGGTCGTGCTGGCCTCGTCGCCGCTCACGGAGAAGAAGTTGCCGCTCGTCAGCCAGTGCGGCCGCAGAAAGCGGATGTTCTCCGGTGTGCCGTAGATCGCGCGCATCACGAGCTCAACGCTCGCGAAGAAGGCGAGGGTGACGACGAGACCCATCAGGGCTTTTCGGAGGGCATTCCGCACGCCTGTTCAGTGTAGCACAGGCGGGGCGGGCGCTCTCGTCGCCTCCGGCGCTCAGACCTCGCTCTCGTCCTGCTGCTGCGTGAGCATCGTGAAGCTGCCCACGGAGACCGTGTCGTTGAGGAAGGGGAGCAGCCCGGTGACGCCCTGGTAGGGGTACTCGACGGTCACGGTGATGTAGTGGTAGCCGTCGGGGCGGGTGGCCCAGCTCGCCGAGACATCGCAGCCGCCGGTGCAGGTGTGGCCCATCGTCTCGAGGACGAACTCTGCCTGATCGATGGCCTCGCTCTCGATGAGGTCGCCGGTTGGATCGTTGCCCTCGATGGTGACGGAGCCCACGCGGGCGCCGTCGCGGGCCGCGCGGGCGATGATGTGGTGAAAAGAGACGTACATCCCCAGCTCGATGATCCCGCCCACGATGGCCAGGAAGACGGGGAAGGTCAGGGCGAACTCCAGGGCGGCTACGCCACGTCTCGCGCGCATGTTCACCCCCGCTGCCATTCGAGGCGAATCGCCGTGGCCGAGCCCAGGGTCAGCGGGTCCAGGACGATGCCGATGAGCGGCTGAAACTCGACGGTCGCCTCACAGACCAGGCTGCGGCCCGGCGAGCTGCCGTGGGTGGTCACCGTGGTGGTGAGGCTCTCCGGGATGGCGCTCAGGCCGGTCGCGTTCATCCAGAGCGCCTCCTCCATCACCGTCTCGGCCTTCGATTTGGTCGTGGCGATCGAGGCGTCGCCCTCGCCCGGGTCCACGAGCGCGCCTGCCCGACACCCCAGCATGACGGCGCGGTCCAGCGCGGACTCCATGTAGAAGAGCCAGGCCATGTCCATGATCGCGCCGACCAGCAGGACGAAGACCGGCAGGATCAGGCCGAACTCCAGGGCGGTCCCTCCGCGGCGCGCGCGCATGGTCACTCCACGATGGCCAGGGGGAGGGAGTTGGCGATCCCCTCGAAGATGTCCACGAGGGCGGTCGAGTCCGAGGTCAGCGTGAAGTAGCCGTCGCCCTGGACCATGTCCTCCATGAAGGCGTCGTACTTCACGAAGGAGACCACCCAGATGTTGACGTGGTCGTCTTCGTACATGTCCGAGGCCAGGGCCACGCTGTCGGTCATGATGTTGGCCGTAGAGTGGGGGACGGCGGCCTTGTACTCGGTCCAGCGGGTCTCGGTGTAGCCGCCCGCGGCGCGTCTGGTGCCCGCGCTGGAGGACGTGCCGTTGGGGATGCCGTCCGTGAGCATGACCACGGCCTTGTAGACGCCGGGATTGGCCTCTTCGTCCAGCATCCGCCGGCACATCTCCAGGCCGGTGGTGTGGTCCGTCCCCGCCTCGTCCGTCTGGTACTCGCGCGGCATGTCGGGGAAGCAGCCGCCCACAGCCGTCGTGGAGCTGGCCGTGAACTTGTTGTAGCCCGAGGCGGAGGAGCTGGTGACGATGGTGCAGTGGTTCGTCGTGTCGCTGGCCTTGATCTTGCCGGACTTGCTGGCCGTCTCCATGGCCGCCCACTGGGCGCGGATCGCCCCCCCCGCGGCCACGTCGTCGGACATGGCCGTCAGCGGCGTGAACTCCCAGGCGAAGGGACCGGTGAAGACGTTCATGCCGATCTTGTCCTGCTCGCCGTAATTGTTGGCGATCACGTCATAGAAGGCGACGGCGGCGCTGCGCGCGTTGTGGAAGTTGCTGTGGCTCCAGGAGTTCGTGATGTCGAAGGCGACGCAGATGTGCATGGTGCGGGCGGCGCTGGTGGCACGGCCGGCCACGGGCAGCGTGTTGATGCCGAAGAGGCGGGCCAGGAAGAGCGCGACCTCGTTGTCGTCGGTGCGGGTGACGACGCCGCGCACCGCGTTGGGGGCCACCGCCGTCTCCGTGAAGGTGGAGGTGTCCTCGTCCCAGACGCCGAATTTCAGCGAGGCCAGGTCACCCGGCTGCCCGGCGATGTGGTTCGCCGCGACCACGCCCTCGGCGGCGGTCTCGGCCTCGGTGGTGTCGCCCGTCCGCCGCAGCATGATCACCGCGGCCTGGGTCGCGGCGTCCGCGACGTCCTGGGCCTGGGCCTGGGCCATGCGGATGTAGGCCACGTCGATGGCGAAGGCGCCGAAGCCGAGCAGGGCGGTCAGCGCGAGGGCGAGCAGGATGGCGTAGTTTCCGCGACGGCGTGGATGAGCCATGTGCGCCTCACCGCTTCGACGAGGAGGCGTCGATGCGCGTGCCCTTCTCGTCAAAGGTAGATGTGGTTCGTTGATCGCCGATGATCACCTCTGTCGTCGAGTGGCTGGCGGGCGCCGTGGGCGCGGGCTTCGAGGCGCTGGTGCGCGCCTGGGTGCGCAGCTCGGCGGTCTTGGAGCCCTCGCCCATCTTGGAGATCCCGACGAGGGTGTTGGTGACCAGCGGCCCCTTGTCCTCCAGGATCGAGTCGTCGTCCGCGCCGCGCAGGGAGAGCTGCAGATCGCCGCGGGTCGCCGCCAGCGCGAGCTTCTCCGCCTCCTCGGGCAGCACCTCGACCGTGACCAGGACCTTGCGGTTCGAGGAGTTCTTCTTCTTGTCGTTCTTCTCCGTCTCGGGCGCGTCGCCGGACTTGCCGCCGATCACCGCCCGGTCGACCGCGAGCACGCGGACGTTCTGGAGGATGGTCTCCGTGACCCAGTCCGCCTCCATCGTCTCGCTGTCCGGGCGAATGGTGACGATGACGTCTACCTGATCGGAGGGGCGCAGGAGGCCCGCCATCCCCGCCGCCGAGTCCAGCAGCAGCGTCGCGGCGCGCGCGCCGGGGGCGATGATCCGGTCCAGGGCAGCGCGCGCCGCCCGGACGTCCATCCGCTCCTTGCGCAGCGTCTCCCCCTGGAAGATGCGCTCGGCGGGGATGGTCCCGACGGCGTCTCCCAGCTCCTCCTTCAGAAAGACCTGTCCGGTGGGGAAGCTGCCCTCGGGCAGCAGGACCGTGCTCAGATCCTCACGCGCGAGCACCTCGCCGGGGGCGATCTCGCGGGCGGCCTGCACCACCTCCACCATCTTGCGGCCGCCACGCGCGGCCTCGAGCTCGCCCTGGTAGTGGGACATGATGCCGTAGATGACCCAGGTCACGACTCCGGCGCCGACGACGACCGCTGCGCCGATGGCGAGGGTGGGGATTCGAGAGCCTCCCAGTGCGCGTGCCATTGTGCCACCTCCACCTGCTTCCTCATTATCAAGGGTGCCTCCACCGCGCTCTATCACAGCCGTGCAATCCCACCCGGTGTGGCATAAAGCCGGGGTACTGGGAGCGGACCATGGCAGTCGCAGCCCTCGTCGCCGAGGATCTGAAGCGCGTCTACGAGGTGGGGGGCGAGCGCGTGGCGGCCGTGGACGGCGTCTCGTTCGCGCTGGAGCGCGGGGAGTTCGTCGCGCTCATGGGGCCTTCTGGCAGCGGGAAGTCCACGCTGCTGGCCATGCTCGCCGGCATGGAGCGTCCGAGCTCGGGGCGCGTGCTCATCGACGGCGCGGATCTCGGCGCGCTCAGCGAGGACGAGCGCGCCCGCCTGCGGCGTCGCAAGGTCGGGTTCGTCTTTCAGACCTTCAACCTGATCCCCGTGCTGAGCCTGGTGGAGAACGTCGGCCTGCCGCAGCTCCTGGACGGCGTCCCGGCCTCCGTGTGGACCCCGCGGGCCGAGGCGGCGCTGGCGCGCGTCGGGCTGGCCCATCGCGCCCGCCACCTGCCCGAGCAGGCCAGCGTGGGCGAGCAGCAGCGCGCCGCCCTGGCCCGCGTCCTGGCCAGCGGACCCAGCCTGCTGCTGGCCGACGAGCCCACCGGCGCCCTGGACAGCCACCGCGGCCACGACGTGCTGGCCCTCCTCCGCGAGGCCGCTCGCGATCTCGGGGCCGCCGTGCTCATGGTCACGCATGACGCCGGCGCCGCGGCGGTCGCCGACCGGCTGCTCCGCCTGCACGACGGGCGCCTCCTGTGAGCCCGCCCTCGCAGCGGCGCAGCCCGATCCTGGCGCTGCTCCGCCTGGCCCTGCGCGATCTCGCCCGGCGCCCCGCGGCGGCGGCGGTCCTCGCGCTGGGGCTGG
>CAZKWG010000292.1:0-9066 GCA_964556105.1 uncultured Enterobacterales bacterium
GGCTCGCTCGGCGACGTGATGAAGGAGTCGGTGGGCGTCGCGCGCTCCTATGTGCGCTCCGCCGCGCCCTCGCTGGGCATCGACGAGGACATCTTCGACAAGACGGACATCCACGTCCACGTCCCCTCGGGCGCCATCCCCAAGGACGGCCCCTCGGCGGGCGTGACCATGCTCACCGCCATCGTCTCGCTGCTCACGGGCCTGCCCGTCAGCTCGGAGTTCGCGATGACCGGTGAGGCGACGCTGCGCGGCGCCGTCCTGCCTGTGGGTGGAATCAAGGAGAAGGTGCTGGCGGCCCATCGCGCCGGTATCCGCAAGGTGATCCTGCCCGAGAAGAACAAGAAGGACATGCCGGACGTCCCCGACGAGATCAAGGCGGAGATGGAGTTCGTCTTCTGCTCGCGCATGGAGCAGGTGCTGGACGCCACGCTGGGCAAGGAGAACATCGCCGCCCGCATCGCCGAGGTCGCCGCCGAGGTGGCCGAGCGCAAGAAGAAGGGCGAAGAGAAGAAGCCCGAGCCCAGCGACGACGAGGGCGTGGCGCAGGCCTGATCTCGTCTGAGACCAGCCCGCTCCACCCATGACCGGAGATGAGCCCGAGCCTCAGCGCTCGGGCTCTGCCGTCTCTGGCGCTCGCCGACCGGCCAGCCAGAGCCCGACCAGCCCGAGCCCCAGCCCCGCCAGGAGCGCAGGGTAGGAGGCCTCGTCCAGCTCGAGCTCTGCGCCGTAGCGCATGGCGGCGGCGTTATGGAGGGTGTGTACGAGCATGCCGGGGAGGATGGAGCCGGTCCGCCAGCGCAGCACTCCGAGGAAGACGCCGATGGCGAAGGTCGGCGCGAAGCGGAAGCCGAGGGCGTGGGCGAGCCCGAAGGCCAGGGCCTGGAGCAGGATGGCCTGCCAGACCTTCCCGCGCTGCAGCAGCAGCCCCATCAACAGGCCGCGGAAGAGCAGCTCCTCGAGGACGCCCGCGCCGAGCGTCACCAGCACGATGCCTGGCCCCTCCGCGAGCCCGCTCAGGCTCTCCGCGAGCTGAGCCACCGCCTCCGCCGGCGGCGGGAAGACCGCCATCCCGCCCTTCAACGCGAGGAAGCCCGCGCTGAGCGAGCCCAGGACCAGCAGCGGCAGGGCCAGCCAGGCGCGGGGGACGGGCGCGCCCAGGCCGAGCAGAGGGCGCGGCGCGAGCCCGAAGAGGCTCGGCGCGATGAGCACCGGCCCCAGAAAGAAGGCGAAGAACTTCAGGGTCACCGCCTCGAGCGGCGTCGCGCGACCGACCAGGGGCGAGGTGAAGTACTCGCCGGTCATGGCGATCAAGGCGATGAGCAGGACCTCCGGCCCCCAGTCTCCGCTCGCTCGCCGCAGCACGACCTTCGCGCTCGGCGCCAGCGTCGGGTCGTCCTGCTCCACCGCGCGCACTGTGGAGCGCAGCAGCCAGGCCGTGGCCAGCAGGGTGGCCAGGGCGTTGAGCGCGAGCAGGCCGGTCTCGATGGGCTCCCCCGTCACCGCGCGCAGCAGGAGGCCGCCTGGCACCGCAGCCCCCCAGGGCGCGGCGATCTGGTCCGCCAGCGCAGACGCGCCGCCGAGGAACATCACGGCGAAGGTCAGCGCCACGATGCGCGCCATCGCCGCCACGTAGTCCGACGCGTCGTGGCCCACGCGCAGCGAGAGGCTGGCCAGCATCACGCTGAGCACGCCCAGGCTGAGGGGATCGGGGAGGTCCACCGTCCGGCCCAGGGCCATGCTCGTGCCCACCAGGCCCGTCACGACCAGCGCCCCGCAGAGGACCGCCGAGACCAGCGAGAAGAGCAGCAGCGCGGCCGTCCACTCGGAGGGGCGCACAGGTCCGGCGGCCAGCGTCTCGCGGAAGCCCGCCGCCCGCGCCCGCGCCGCGGCGCTCACGCAGGCGCTGAGCGCGATCATGCCTACAGCGCCCGCCACCGTGGCTCGGCTCGGGGTCGGCTCCCAGCGGTGCTCGGGGGCGACGTCGCCGGTGGCCTCGACGATGAGCATCCGGTCGCCCGCCTCCAGCACGCCGAGCTGGTCGAGCTGGCGCTGGCGCTCCTGCTGGGCGAGCAGCTTCAGGCAGGGGGTCACGGCCCCCAGTCGTGCCTCGTCTTGAAGTGGAACGACATCCACCTGTATTCCGTCCACGCGCAGCAGCACGTCCGCCTGCTCAGGGGAGACGAGGGCTTCTGGCCAGCGCAGCCACTCCGGCTGCTCGCCGACCACCGCGACCCTGGGTGGATTCGCCGGCCGCGAGGTGCAGGAGTAGCTTGGGCCGCGCTCGTCCTTGGGGATGAGCAGGTCGGCGGGCAGCGCCGCCACGCCCACGCCGGCGCCGAAGAGCAGCACCACGCTCATGATCGTCTCGGCCCGCTCGCGCCCCTGCTCCCGCAGCAGCATGCCCAGCAGCGTGCGCACACAATCCCAGCGGGGCAGGCTCACGCGCCCTCCTCGATGCGCGCCCGCTCCAGCCGCGCGCCGAGCGCGATCAGGAGGCCGCTCAGCCCGAGCGCGATCACCCCCGCCAGCGCGCGCGCCCCGGAGCCGTCCGGGCTCACCAGGCCGAGCACCGGCACCCAGCCGGGCGACCCGAGGTGCGTGCCGCCCACCATGGCCGCGAGGACCGCGAGGCCGGCGCCCGGCCCCAGGTTCATGGCCGTGACCGGGCTGCGGCAGGCGACGCCGATGGTGTGCATGGCGGCGGCGGCGAAGAAGAGGCCGCCCACGCCCGCCAGCACCGCGCCGGGGGAGGGCAGGGGAGCCGAGCTCCCGATGAAGATCGTCACCTCAGCCATCAGCAGCCCGGCGCTCAGCGCGGCGATGGCGCACCAGGCGACGAGGCGCGCGGTGTGGAGGGTGAACGCGGGAACGGGCAGCACGGCCAGCGCCTCGGCGATGCCCTGCTTCCGGTCCTGCAGGCCCGCGACCGGCAGGCTGAACATCAGGCCGTAGACGCCGAGGAAGGTGAAGCCCAGCACCCAGTATCCGTCCGGCCCGGTGGGGGCGATCTTGCGCAGCCCGTCCTTGCTGCCGCCCTCTGCCTCCAGCTCGTCGATGTCCGCCACGGCCACGGCCAGGGGGTCGCCGCCCGCCAGGACGACCTCCGCCTCCAGCAGGGCGTCACCGATCTCCACGAGCGCGTCCGAGAGGTGCTCCTGCGTCTCCTCGTCGCGCGTCTCGATGACGGCGATCAACCTCGCGTCAGCCCTGCCGTCCCACACCCGCAGCGGCGCGGCCCCGCCCTGCTCCCAGCGCACGGCGCCGTCGGCCTCGCCGCGCGCGAGCGCCAGGCTCGGATCCTCCACGAAGATCGCCCGCAGGCGCTCTCCAGCCAGCGCCGCCTCCACCAGGGCGGCGTCCGGACCTCCCTCCACGGGCAAGGCGATGGTGCGTCGCGTGTCCGTGAGCGTCATCACCAGCGTGGTGAGCAGCGCCAGGGTGGGCACCATGAGAAGACCTGGAAGCAGGCGGATCTTCAACGTGTCGGGCGCGCGAAGCGCCCGGCGCGCCTCGAAGCTGAGGGCCGCCCAGAGCTGAGCCCCCAGGCTCAAGCGCCCGTCCCGGCCGCGCGCACCAGGGTGAGGAAGGCGTGGTGGAGATCGGTCGTGCCGGCCGCCTCGCAGAGCTGCGCCGTCGTGCCCGTCGCCAGCATCCGCCCGCCCACCAGGATGCCGATGCGGTCGCAGATCCGCGCCGCCTCGTTCAGATCGTGGGTGGAGTAGAGCACAGACGCGCCGCCAGACTTCGCCGCCCGCACGGCGTCGAGCAGGTCCTCCGAGGCGAGGACGTCCAGGTTCGCCGTTGGCTCGTCGAGCAGCCACACGGGCGGATCGTGGACCGTCGCGCAGGCCACGCGCACCCGCTGGCGCTGCCCGCTGGAGAGCGTGTCGATGCGCCGGTCAGCGTAGGCCTCCATGCGGAAGCGGGCGATGGCGCCCTCGGCCCGCGCCGCTACGCGATCGAGCCCGTGCAGGCGGGAGAAGGCGACGAGGGCCTCCCGACCGGTCAGGGTGGCGGGGACCCCGGACGTCGTGGACAGGTAGCCGATGCTCGCCTTGACCTTCTCCGGCGCGCCCACCACGTCGTGCCCGGCCACCTCCGCGCGGCCCCGGCTGGGCTGCGTGAGCGTAGACAGCATGCGCAGCGTGGTGGTCTTGCCCGCGCCGTTCGGGCCGAGGAGGCCGAAGATCTCGCCGGCGTGAACCTCGAGATCCAGACTGTCCACGGCGACGACGGGGGGCCGCCCTGGGACGAGCCAGGTGCGGCCGAGCTGCTCGCAGAGGACGCGGGGGGGCATCCGCCTATCTTAATCGCCTCTGCTTCCCCGAGAAGCCCTCTCTCAGAATACCGGCACAGGGCAGGAGGCGGGGCCAGGCTGAACGAAGGTGCGGTTGTTGTTCCCGTCATCCAGCGCGTTCTTCAGCGCCTCCTGGTAAGCGCGGACCGAGGAGCCCGAGAGCACCAGCCCGTTCTCGCCGAGGGCGGTGTTGGCCTCGGCGATGAGCGCGCTGACCGACATGAAGCCGTTGGCGTTCGCGCCGCTGGCGCCCGACGCGTAGATCAGGCTGCCGCCGTCGACGAAGCCCTCGCGCACGTTCAGCGCCATCGCCGTGAGCTGGGCGGAGAGCATGTAGGACATGTTGGTCGCCGTCGCGCTGAGCAGCCAGGATCGCAGGCTCGTGTAGCTGCTCGGATCGAAGGCCGTCCCGTCCGCCTTGCGCAGGTTCAGGCCGGAGAGGTAGGCCAGGGCCTCGCTGTCCGCCGAGATCACCGCAGCGCCGTTCTTGTTGCTCCAGAAGCCCAGCGTGCGCCCGCCCCCCGGGCCCATACAGATGTTGCCGAAGTAGATCCCGTCGGCGCTGCTGTCGTCCACCACCGTGACCCAGTAGGTCATGTCCCCGTCCAGAGTGGCGCTGGCGCCGCCGCTCACCACCGTCTGATCCACGAGGTTCCCCGTCTGCAGCCAGGGGAGCTGCGCCTGACCCTCGGCGAAGGAGTAGGTGTCTTCGGTGAACGCCAGCTCGAAGGCGCCGGTCTCGTCCGTGTAGAGCGTCCCGAAGGCCCCGTCGGTCCAATCGATCGGCCAGTTGGGGATGCCGACCTCACCCTCGTCGAGCTGGCCGTTCGTGTTGGCGTCGTAATACTTCCCCCCGCGCACGATCCCGGGCTCCGGCGGATCCTCGGTCTCCGTGACCTTGAACGCGTCATACTTGCAGTCGGAGGGGGCCGTGGCTCCGGCTTCACAGACGGCGAGAATATAGACCCCACCTGGGTTGTCGGTGTCGTCGAAGGTGGCGTTGAGTGGGTCCGTGTCGCCCTCGGCGATCATGCGCCCCAGCTGAATGATGGTGCGGCCCGCCTCGCCCGGGCTGGTGCCGAGGTAGTGGCTGCCGTCATAGGTCGTGATCTCGTTGCCGGTGACGGTGAAGGTTCGCTCAAGGACGTCGTCGCCGATGCCTTCGTCGCCCACGGTGCCGCCGATATAGGCGTCGCTGAGGTTGCCGGCCGCACCGTCGATGAAGCCGCCGTTCTGCTCGCCCGGGGTGAGGATCGCGAAGAAGTACGTGCCATCGGAGAGGTTGAAGCCGCCCTTGCTGGGGCCGCCGCTCATGTAGACGTCCGCCTTGGTCTCGTAGTGGTTACAGTTGACACCGTTCGGACTGTCCAGGCAGCCGCCTTGGACCTCGTCAAAGGTCGTGTACACCGCACCCGCGGGCGTGGCGGTCGCCTGGGGGACGAGCGCGGCGAGGAGGACGAGAAAAAGCGGGCGTACATATCCATGGCCCTGAACGAAGGACATGCGAGACTCCGTGATGTTGGGATCGAACAGAACCGCGGAGCCCGGAGATTCGGGGAGATGTCGCGGTTCGGTAGAGAGTGTATCGCTGATCGCGGGCGCGAACGAACACGGATCAAAAAAACGAATTCGCGAACAAAGTTTAGCCCGTTCGAGGGTGCCGAATGCCGTGTGTCCAGCGTCTGGGCGGTGTGCAGTCTGTCACCTTAGGGGCCGATGATTCGTAGGTGGTCGACTCGGACATCGGCGCGCGTATCGTGCCAGGTAACGTGACCCATCGAGTCCTAACATTGGATGGAGTGTGCCAGGTCTCCAGGTCACCGTGCACCGCGCAGCCTCAAATTATCTCTTCCCAGCGGCTGCGGTCGGGGTTATGCAGACCTTGTACACGGTCATCGCAGGGGGCGCTCGCCCTCGCTCCTGCCCGAAGTTCTCCCGGAGCCCCATGTCTCGCACGCCCCGCTTTCGCATCCACACCGTCGCTGAGATGACGGGGATCCCGGCCTCTACCTTACGGGCCTGGGAGCGGCGCTACGGGATCCCTACGCCCGAGCGGACCCAGTCGGCCTACCGGCTGTACACCGACGAGGACGTGGACCTGTTGAAGCGCATGAAGTGTCTCTGCGAGGGCGGGATCTCCCCTTCGGAGGCCTCACGGATGCTCTCGCCGGTCGAGGCGCCGTCCGAGCCCGCGGTGCCCATGACGGGGAGCCCATACGATGTGGCCACACAGCGCATCGTTCACGCGGTAGAGGCGTTTGATCCTGCGCTCTTGCGGCTGGAGGTGGCTCGCGCCACCTATCTTGGCTGCGCCAGCGAGGTCTTCGAGCGGGTCATCGCGCCGGTCATGCGCACGATCGGCCAGGGCTGGCACGAGGGTCGGATCACCGTCGCGCAGGAGCACATGGCCACGGAGAGCCTCCTGGGCACCGTCCGCGACCTGCATCGGCTGGTGCAGCCCACGGGGGAGCGCACCGTGCTGCTGGCCTGCATCGCGGGAGAGTCGCACGTGCTGCCGGTCTACGGCGTGGCCTTTCGGTTCAACGCCTGGGGTTACCGCACCGAGGTGCTCGGCGCGAACACGCCGCCTGAGGCCATCGCAGACGCGGTCTCGGCCCTGTCCCCCGCGGCCATCGGGCTCTCGATGACGACGCCCCGCTCCGCCGCGGAGATGGATCTGCTCCTGGACAGCTACGTTCTGGCCTGTCAGGGGCGACCCTGGGTGCTCGGCGGGGTTGCGGCGGGGTGCCATGAGGAGGCGGTCGCCGCGCGCGGCGGCATGGTCTGCTCCGAGGATCTCAGCCCCGTGCGGGCGCAGCTCGAGCGCGTGACGCTGGTGGCGCGCCGTGAGGTGAGCGGCGTACATTGAGCGGGGAGTCCGCCGTGAACGAGCCCGCCCGTGCGCCCGATCTTCCGCTGCTTGTCCTGCTGTTCGCGACGATCGCCGGCTTCGTGGCCATCGCGCGCTCCTTCATCGGCACGCTGCTGGTGGCGGCGATGATCGTGGTGGTCGTCTGGCCGCTGCATGCCGCGGTCCTGCGCGTCGTCCGGCGCCGTCTGGTGGCGGCGATCCTCTCCTCGCTCGTCCTCGCCTTCGCCATCGTCGGCACGCTCAGCCTCGCCGTCGGCGTCGTGCTCCCGGAGATCGGCCGCCTCTCGTCGGAGCTCTCGCAGGCCGCGCAGGCGGGGGCGCTCAGCACCTCGCTCGAGCGCTTCGACCTCTCGATCGCCAACGCCTGGGTGGAGCGGCTGACCGGGAAGCCCACCGATCTGGTGGCAGAGGTGGTCAGCGCCTTGCAGTCCGTGCTCGGCGATCTGGCCGGCGCGGTCGCCGGGGCGATCCCCACCCTGCTGCAGGTGACGGGGCTCGCCATCCTGCAGCTCCTCATCTTCCTCATCGCGCTGGGCACCTTTCTGCTGTCCGGCCCGGAGCTGGTCGCCTGGATCCGACGGCTCGCGCCGCTCGCGCCTGCGTACAGTGACAAGTTGATGGCGATTTTCGCGAGTTTTTCGCGAAATGTCGTCGCGGCGAGCCTGGCGGGGGCCGTGTCTCAAGGCGCGGTCTCCGGGCTGGGCTACCTGATCGTCGGCGTGGAGCGCGCGGCCTTCTTCGCCGTGCTCTCGGCGGTCGCCGCCGTCGTGCCCATGGTCGGGCCGATGCTGGTGTGGGTCCCGGTCTCCATCCTCCTCTTCGCCCAGGACCGCACCGGGGCAGGGATCTTCGTCATCGTCTGGAACATCGCCCTGACCGGCACGGTGGACAACCTCGTCAAGCCGCTGGTGGTGCGGGGGCGCTCCGACCTGCCGCCGCTGCTCATCTTTCTCGGCGTCTTCGGCGGCCTCACCACGCTCGGGCTGATCGGGCTGCTGGTGGGGCCGATGATGGTGGCGATGATGATGACGCTGTTCACCATCTACGAGGAGCGACTGGCTCCCTCGTCGGTCGAGCCCGCGCGACCGCCCCCGTCCGGCGCGCCAACAGGTTAGCCGGCAGGGCATGTCTGTCGCCTCTCCTCTCCCGACCTCGCCCCCTCGCCGGGGGCGTCCGATTCAGAAGGTCCTCGTCGCGAACCGCGGCGAGATCGCCGTTCGGGTCTTCCGAGCGTGCGAAGAGCTCGGCCTGGGCACCGTCGCGGTCTACTCCGAGGCCGACCGCGCCGCGCTGCACGTCCGGCTGGCGCGCGAGGCCGTCTGTATCGGCCCGGCGCCCAGCCGCGAGAGCTACCTGAACATGGACCGCGTGATCCAGGCGGCGCTGGACACGGGCGCCGACGCGATCCACCCGGGCTACGGCTTTCTGTCGGAGAACGCCGTCTTTGCTCAGCGTGTGCTCGACGCCGGGCTTGTCTGGGTGGGGCCGCCGCCCTCGGCCATCGACGCGATGGGCTCGAAGACCGCCTGCCGTCAGCTCATGCAGGCCGCGGGGGTTCCCGTCGTCCCGGGCACGCTGGACGCGCTCGATGACGCGACCGTGATCACGCGGGCCGCCGAGATCGGCTTCCCCGTCATGCTCAAGGCGGCGGCGGGCGGCGGCGGCAAAGGGATGCGGCGGGTGGACGACCCGGCGGATCTGCCGGGCGCGCTGGCGGCGGCGCGCTCGGAGGCGCGCTCGTCCTTCGGGGACGACGCGGTCTACATCGAGAAGTTCATCGTCAACCCGCGCCACGTCGAGGTGCAGGTGCTGGCCGATCGCTACGGCCACACCGTCCATCTCTTCGAGCGCGACTGCTCGATCCAGCGGCGCAACCAGAAGGTGGTCGAGGAGACGC
>CAZKWG010000293.1:0-9060 GCA_964556105.1 uncultured Enterobacterales bacterium
GAGGGCGGCGGGGACGGCGCCGAGGCCGAAATAGGCGCGCTGCACGCGGCCATGGGCGCTCAGGCTGGCGACCACGCGCTGCAAGGTGGCGACGGGCAGCGTGGTGCCGCCGCGGACGAGGGCGCCGGTGTTCAAGCCGAGCACGCGCCCGCGGGCGTCCACCAGGGGCCCGCCGGAGAAGCCGCGCGGCAGGGAGCCGTCGACGTCGAAGAGGGCGTCGACCTGCCCGCCGCCGCCGGTGCGCCAGGGGCCGCCGACCGACCGCAGGAGCCCGAGCGAGGCCTGCACCGCTCCGCGCCCGCGACCGAGGGCGAGCACGAGGTGACCGACGCGCGCGGTGTCGGCGCTGGCGAGCTCGGGCGGGGAGAGCTCGGCCTCGACCTTGAGGAGCGCCAGGTCGGTGCTGGGGTCGCGGCCGACCAGGCGGGCGGGGGCCTGAGCGCCGCTGGGCAGCGTGAAGACGAGGTCATCGTCGCGCTCGACGGTGTGGTCGGCGGTGAGCACCAGCCCGTCCTTGGACCAGGCGATGCCGGTGGACGCGCGGTGACCGCGGCCGTGCACGGTGAGCAGGTGGGCGCCGAAGGTGGAGACGAGTGACGCGAGGGCGTCGCTGAGCGAGGCGAGCTCGCCGGGGTTGTTTGCGCTGGACATGATGGGGGGAACCTCCAGCGAGAGGATGCGCGCGCGCCCGCCCGGCGACATCGTCCAGAGGGCGGGGAGGCTCCCGTCTGAATGGACGGGACGCGGACCCGTCCAATCAGATCATCACCAGCCCCGCCCGCGCCGCGCGCACCACGGCGTCGGTGCGGCTCCGCGCGCCCAGCTTGGCCAGGATCGCGTTGACGTGGAAGCGGGCGGTGTTCTCGCTGATCCCCAGCCGCCGCCCCAGCGCGCGGTTGCTCAGCCCCTGCGCCAGCAGCCCGAGCACCTCGCGCTCGCGCGGGGTCAGCTCCTCGCCGCGCAGATCGGCGCGCCCTCCCGCGGGCTCGAGCTCCGCGCGCAGGAGCGCCTCCCGAAAGGGCTCGTCCAGGACGGTGAGCCCGAGCGCGATCGCCTGCAGGGCCGCGTCCATGCGCCCGGCGTCCCCGTCCCGGAAGAGGATGCCCGTCACGCCGAGCTCCATGGCCTCGGCCGCGCGGGTGGCGTCGGTGGCCAGGGCGAGCACGGGGATCCCGCTCTCCAGGATCGCCCCAGGCTCCACCCGGCCGCTGGCGCCGAGGTCCCAGAGGATCACGTCGGGCGGCGCGGCCAGCAGCTCGAGGGCGGCCGCGGACTGCTCGCCGGCGAGGGTGAGGCCGGGGCGGCGGCCGAGCATCCCGACCAGCCCGCCGCGGGCCAGGGGATCCGCGCTCACCACCAGCACGCTCACCGACATCCAGGGAGCTTAGGCACCCAGCCGTCCGGGGGAAGGCGCAGGACGCATCGAGGTGAATACTAAATCAGTTCGTATCTTGCGCGGCCTGTGACGCGTACAAGGCGTCGATCTCTGTCGCGTACTTCTCGATGATCACGCGGCGCTTGAGCTTGAGCGTCGGCGTGAGCTCGCCCGTCTCCGGGGTGAGGGGCGCGGGCAGGACGGCGAAGCGTTTGATGGCCTCGAAGCTGGCGAGACCCTGGTTGACCTCCTCGACGCGCTGCTGGAAGAGCTGCTTCACCTCCGGGCGCGCCGCGAGCGTCGCGTAGTCCCCCTGCCAGCCGCGCTCGCCGGCCATGGCGGCCAGCACCTCCGGGTCCGGGGCGAGCAGGGCGACGAGGTAGGGGCGCTCGCTGCCGATGACCACCGCCTGGCCGAGCAGCCCGCCCTCCAGCTTCTTCTCGATGTTCACCGGCGGGATGTTCTTGCCGCCGGCCGTCACCAGGATCTCCTTCTTGCGGTCCACGATCTTCAGGAAGCCGTCCACGTCGAAGCGGCCGATGTCGCCCGTGCGGAAGAAGCCGTCCGGCGTCATGGCGGCGGCGGTGGCCTCCGGATCGCGGAAGTAGCCCTTGAACAGGTTGGGGCCGCGCACCAGCACCTCGCCGTCGGTGTCCAGCTTCACGTCCACCTCGGGCATGGCGCGGCCGACGGTGCCGGGCCGCCACTCGTCGAGGTGCACGAGGGTGGCGGGGCCGCAGGTCTCGGTCAGGCCCCAGACCTCGCGGACGGGGATGCCGATGCCGTCGAACCAGGCGTTGACCTCAGGGTTCAGCGCCGCGCCGCCGCTGACGATGTGTCGCAACGCGCCGCCGAGGCGGGCGCGGATCTTGGACAGGACGACCTTGTCCGCCAGCGCGTGCTGCAGGCGCAGCCCGAGCGGGACATAGCCCTCGCGGCGGGCGTGGGCGTGGGCCTTGCCGACCTCCACCGCCCATTGAAAGAGCTTCTGGGCGCGCTCGCCGCGCTCGGCCGCCTTGGCCTCGGCGCCGGCCTTCACCTTCTCCAGGAAGCGGGGCACGGTGGCGAAGACGGTCGGGCGGCACAGCCCGATGACCTGCGGAACGTCCTTCAGGCTGGGGCAGTACCAGCCGGTGCCGTTCATCGCCAGCCCCTGGTAGAGGGCGAAGCGCTGCAAGATGTGGGCGAAGGGCAGGAAGAGCAGGGCCCGATCCTCGGCCCCCATCGAGAAGACCTTCTGCACGATGCGGATGGTGTCGGTCAGCACGCGGTGGGTGAGGATGGCGCCCTTCGGGTTCCCGGTCGTGCCCGAGGTGTAGATGAGCGTGGCGATGTCGTCGGGCTCGACCTGCAGCGCGCGCTGCTTCAAGAAGTCCAGGTCGGGCTCGTCGGGGAGGAGCTGGGGGCAGCCCGCGTCGGGCTCCATCGCCAGGATGTGCTGCAGCTCGGGCAGTTCGGGCAGATGGGGAGCGATCTTGTCGTACTGCGCGCGGTTCTGCACGATGAGGACGCGCGCCTCGGCGTGGCGGAGCTGCCAGGCGACCTCTGGGCCGAGCAGGCTCGGGTACACGCCCACGGTCACGCCGCCCAGGCAGAGGTTCGCCAGATCGCAGGCGGCCCAGAGGTGGCAGGTGTCGCCGAGGATGGCCAGCGTGCGCCCCCGCCCGACGCCCAGCGCGTCGAGGCGCTTCGCCAGGCCGGCGAGCTGCAGGTGCGAGGCCCGGCCGCTGAAGCCCACCCAGCCGTCGGGGGCCTGGACGGCGTCTCCGGGCGGCTCGGTGCCCGGCCAGACCTGGCCGCGGGGCGCGTAGAAGAGCACCTGATTCGGGGACTGTTCGAAGCGGTCGATCACGAGGCGCGCGATGGTCTGCATGCGGCGAGCATAGCGCAGGACGGGCGGGATAAGGAGCCCCCTCCCCCGAGGGATCCCGCCATGGCCGCTGCTCTGCACACCGCCTTTCTCCTCGCCGCCGGCCTCGGCACCCGCCTCCGCCCGCTCACCCTCGTGCGGCCGAAGGCGCTGCTGCCGGTCTGCGGCGTGCCGATGCTCGACCACGCGCTGGCGCAGGTCCGCGCGCACGGACACACGGCGATCATGGTCAACGCGCACTCCCTGTGGGAGCAGATCGCGGCCTGGGCCGTGTCGAACGGCGTCGAGGTGCAGGTGGAGCTGCCCGAGATCCTGGGCACGGGCGGCGGGCTGCGCGCGGCGATGTCGCGCCTGGACCCGGCGGGCGTGGTGGTGGTGAACGCGGACGTGCTCTCGGACGTGGATCTCACGGCCTTGTACGCGGCGATGCCGGCGGAGGGCGGGGCGCTGGCGCTGCGGCCCGTGGACCCGGGCGCCGCGATCACGGCGGTGGAGGCCGACGCGAGCGGCCTGGTGCGGCGCATCGGCGGCCTGGTGGAGGGGAGCGGCGGGATCCCCGGCACCCACTTCACCGGGGTCTACGCGCTCACCGGCGCGGCCCTGGCGCGCGTGCCCGACCCGCGGGAGCACGGCGAGAGCTGCATCAAGCTGAGCCTGTACGGGAAGCTCACCGAGGAGGGCCGCCTGGGCTCCATCCTCCACCGCGGGGCCTGGGTGGACATCGGCGCGCCGGCCGCCTATCTGCAGGCCAACCTGGACGCGCTGGCCGGGCGACTACGACTGCCGGTGGATCCCTGGACGCGTGGAGCGCGGGGTCCGGGCGGGAGCTGGGTGGGCGAAAAGGCCCAGGTTCACGGGGATGTGAACCATTGTGTGATCGGCGCGCGGGCGGTGATCCCGGCCGGGACCTCGCTGACGGACTGCGTGGTCTGGGAGGGCCTGACCGTGCCCGAAGGGGTCCACCACCGGACGGTGTTCTACGGGCGCGGCCCGGGGACGGCCGAGGCGCTGCAGGTGGCTTAGCTCCCCCAGTCCTCGACGACCCAGCCGCGTCGCTTCGCCTCGCGGGCCAGGCGCGGATCGGGGGCGATGACGACGGGGCGGCCGACCTGCTCCAGCAGCGGCAGATCGCTCATGCTGTCGGTGTAGAAGGCGCAGTCGGCGAGGGTGACGCCGCGGGCCTCGGCGTAGGCGAGGGCGTGGGTGACCTTGCCGGCGCCGAAGCAGAGGGGCTCGTGGGTGTCGCCGGTGAAGCGGCCGTCCTCGACGACGAAGCGGTTGCACAGCCAGTCGTCCAGCCCGAGCGCTTCGCTGGCGGCCTCGGACATGTAGGGCGAGCTGCTGGTGAGCAGGACGAGGCGCTCGCCCTGGGCGCGGTGGCGATCGAGGGCGGCGCGGGCGCCAGGGCGGATCTGCGGGCGCACCTCCTCGCGCCAGAAGTCCAGGGTGCGCGTGCGGATCTCGTCCTCGGAGACGCCTTTCAACGTGGCGACGGCGGCGCGGACGACGTTGTCCATGTTCGCCACGCCGAGCTGGTAGAGGCCGATCCAGCCCGCCGCGCGCAGGGCGCCATAGGTGCCGATGTGGCCGAGGCGCAGCTCGCGGCGCACCCAGCCCGAGGCGGAGTTGACGCCGATCAGCGTGCGGTCGAGATCGAAGAAGGCCACGCCGGGCATCAGGGCTCACGCTCCTCGCCTCCTCTATCCTCCTGGGTCGGGCCGGCCTGCATCTCCCTCGGGCCCGGAGGTTGACCCTCCCTGGAGAGGGCTATACATTTTCGTAGAGGTGCCCCATGGCCGCTGCCCAGGTGCAGATCTCCGCATACGTCTCCGAAGAGACCCGCAACCTGCTCGACCGGGCCGCCGATGCCCGCGGGCTCAAGAAGGGCCACGTCATCGAGGAGGCGCTCCTCCACTACCTCCACGCGCTGCGCGAGCTGCCGGCCGACGTGATCGTGCCCAGCCGCGTCGTCCTCAGCGAGACCTCTGCCCGCGCCGTCGTGGACGCCCTCGCCCATCCCGGCGCTCCGACGCCTGCCATGCAGGCCCTGATGGCTGGCGAGGATGGGGCAGATGTCCCTGGTTGAGTCGCGCGAGAGGACCCGCGTCGTCGTGCGTCGTCTGGAGCCCGGGGACGACCGCTCGGGCTTCCGTTCGGGCGACATCGATCTCGATCGGTTCTTCCAGCGTTATGCCGGACAGAACCAGTTCAGGCACCACATCGGGACCACCTGGATCGCGGTGGATGACACCGCGATCCGCGGCCTCGCGACGGTCAGCGCCGCGCACCTCGAGGTCGGCGCCTTGCCTGAGGCGGAGCGTAAGCGGCTCCCGGCCTACCCCCTCCCGGTGCTCCGGCTGGCGCGGCTCGCGGTGTCCGCTGACGCGCAGGGCCAGGGTGTGGGTCGCACGCTGCTGAAGGTCGTGTTCACGCTGGCGTGGCGCATGGCTGACGACATGGGCTGCATCGGCGTGGTCGTGGACGCGAAGCCGGGAGCGCTCAGCTACTACGCGAACCTGGGCTTCCGGGAGCTGGAGCACACCCGGGGCGCCCTTGGGGATCGGCCGCAGCCGACGCCGATGTTCCTGGAGCTGGGCGCGATCCCGAGGCCGAGTTGACGCCGATCAGGGCTCACGCAGCGACTTGAACCACTCGACGACCTGGCTGGTGCCGCTCTTCAGGTTCTCGGCGTAGTGCTCGGCGCCCTCCTGCCAGGCGCGCCAGGAGCTCTCCTTCGGGTCGTCCTCGCGCCGCGGGTAGTCGCCCTCCAGCACACGCTGGTAGGCGCCGCTCTCCAGCCAGAGGTCGAGCTCCTTCATCCGCTGCACGGGGAAGGGGTGGGAGCGGCCGAGCAGGGCGAGGGTCTTGATGACCGAGTCGATGACGCCGCCGCTCTCCTCGTAGCGGGAGGCCTGCTCGCGGAAGGCCTCGATGGAGGCGCCCTCTCCCACGCCGCCGGCCATGCGCAGCAGGGCGAGCCGGACGTGCTCGGGGTTCTGGGCGACGAGCAGCGCGGCGCGGTCGCTGGAGAGCTCGGCCTTGCGGTCCCACTCCAGCAGGGCGGCGAGGAGGGCCAGCAGCGGCAGCCCGGCCAGCGGCACGTTGAACGCGTACATCCCGCCGCGCAGCAGCAGGCGCAGCATGGTCTTGTACAGGACGTGCTGCGAGAGGATGTGGCCGACCTCGTGACCCAGCACGACGCGGAGCTGATCGTCGTCGAGGAGCTGCACGGTGGCGGAGTTCAGGACGATGAACGGGTTGTCCATCCCCACGGCGCCGGCGTTGACGACAGGGTTCTGCGTGATGAAGAGCTTGTAGTGGTCCGGCGCGTCCAGCGTGTCGAGCACCTCGCCATAGAGGGCGTGGATGCGCGGGAACTGCGCCGGCCCGACCTCGACGGAGCTGCCCAGGTAGAGCAGGTGCAGCGCCCGCTCGCTGACGAGCCCGAAGATCTTGCGCAGCGCGAGGTCGAAGCCCGGGACGGCGCGCAGGGACTGGAGCGCGGCGCGATCGGCGGGGTGCTCCCAGGCGCGCGAGGAGATGCCGGGGAGACGGAGCCGCCCCGACGGGGTGACCTCGCGAGCGGGGGTGGGTTCGACGGACATGGGGCCTCCTGCGTCTGAGCTCCCTGCTATACGCACGACGGGGCAGAAGTCTTGCTGGATCGCCCGCCGGATTAGAGGAAGAGGAGGAGGCGACGATGCTGCTGCTCATTCTGGCCCTGGCCTGCGCGGACAAGGACGGAGAAGGCGTCGAGACCGGCGAGACCGGCGAGGCCGTGGACACCGGGAGCGCGGAGGGCACCCTGCTGCTCACCTTCGCCATGGACCCCGACTACATGGCGATCATGGACGAGGAGGCGGTGGGCTCGTTCTGGGGCTCCTTCTGGCGCGACGAGGACGTCAGCGGCGTCGGCCCGGCGGAGGGGGCGGAGGATCTGGGCGGGATCTACGTCGAGACCGTGGACCTGCGGCCGGACGGCGGGCCGACGGAGGTGCTGTTCACGTCCGAGGCGCTCTCGGGCGCGGTGGTGGTCCTGGGCTTCGTGGACTCCGACGGCAACGCCGACCCGGAGAACCCCGACCCGGACGACAAAGATCCTGTCACGCTGCCGGGAGACAATGAGTTCGAGGTGATTCCCGGCGAAGAGACGGTCATTCAGGTCTTCTTCGGGCTCCTGAACCCCTGATCAGGTCTTCGGGCCGCCTTCGTGAGAGTCCGCCTGCGGAGCGCTATACTGCCCTCCGCGATCGAACCCGGAGGCTGTGATGCGTCTGTCCCTGCTCGTCCCTGTTCTGCTGGGCGCCGTCCAGCTCACCGCCTGCCGCGCCGACGACGAGGGAGAGGAGGTCGCGGCGGAGGACGCGGTGGATCTGCGGCGGGAATTCCCCGAGCCGCCAGAAGGGGGGGCGCAGTGGGTGACGCCGGAGATGATCATCCCGGCCTACACCGAGCAGGAGTGGTGCTACCTCACGACCTATGAGGGGCCGACGGTCGGCATCGAGTTCATGGGCTCCTACCAGGGCGAGTACGGGCACCACATCGTCATGACGGCCACGAACGCCGAGGAGGACGAGTACCCGGACGGCACCTTCCTGGACTGTACGGACCCGGACGCCATGCCGATGACCAGCCTCGAGCCGCTGATCGTCGGCGGCCTGAACCGGATCTCCGACCCGGAGACGAACTCCTACGAGGTGGAGATGCCAGAGGGGATGGCGGCGCGCCTGGCCGAGGGCCAGCGCCTGATCTTCCAGTCGCACTACGTGAACACCTCGCCGGACCCGATCCTGGTTCAGGACGCCATCAACACGGGCTTCGTGGCGGAGGACGAGGTCGAGACCTGGACGGCGGCCATCGTCCACACCGACATCGACATCGCGATCCCGGCGGGCCAGGCCGAGACGATGACGGTGGACTGCACCTTCGAGGACGACGTCTACCTGTACTACATGATCGGTCACATGCACGAGTGGGGATCCAGCTACCAGATCGAGTGGACCCACGAGCAGGGGACGGAGACCATCTACGACATCCCCACATGGGATCCGCTCTACCGCGATCTGCCGCCGACCAACGAGTACGCGGTGGGCGAGTTCCTGGTCAAGGCCGGCGACACTTTCCGCTCCACCTGCACCTGGTACAACGACGAGGACCACGAGATCGGCTTCCCGCAGGAGATGTGCGCGACGGCGATGATGGCCTACCCCGCCAAGGTGCCGGTGGTCTGCGAGCCATGATCGCGCGCGCCTCGCTGATCCTGCTGGTCGCCTGCGGCGGCAAGGAAGCGCCCGCCACCTTCACCCGCGTCAACGAGGAGGTGCTGGTCGTCTCCTGCGGCTTCAGCACCTGCCACGGCTCGGGCACGGGCGGGCTGACGCTGGACGGGGACGGGTCCTACGACGCGCTGGTGGACGTGGAGAGCGTCGCCGCGCCGGGCGAGATCCTGGTCATCCCGGGCGATCCCGACAACAGCTACCTGGTGCGCAAGCTGGAGGCGGCCGCCGACATCGTCGGCACGGAGATGCCGCCGGGCGGGATCCTGGACGAGGCGAGCCTGACCCTGGTGCGGGACTGGATCGCGGCGGGCGCGCTGAACGACTAGCTCATCTAGCTGGTCAGCAGCCTGAGCCGCGGCCCGGCCTCGACGACGACGCGCTTGTCGCCGCGGTGGAAGTCGCCATCCACCATGTAGCTGAGCGGCTCGTCGCCCTCGATGATCATGCGCCGGGCGACCTTCTCCAGGATGTTCGGGTGCTGGACCGACGTCGTCGACCAGTCTAGCATGGCGCATGTTAGCGTAATCGAAGTTGGC
>CAZKWG010000294.1:0-9045 GCA_964556105.1 uncultured Enterobacterales bacterium
CCAGCCGGAGAAGCGCCAGGCCGCGACGCGCTGGGCGGGGAGCTCGCGGAGCTGAACGCGGCTGTCCAGGGGCTCCGGCAGCGTGTCCATGGTGTACTCCGCCGGCATGACGAAGCTGACCAGCCAGCCATCGGGGGTCGCCTCGGCGCCCACCGGAGCGGTCATGGCGATCTTCTCCCCGGCGACCGGGGCGGCCTCGGCGCCCACCGGAGCGGTCATGGCGATCTTCCGGCTGCCGGCGTTGCCCCCGAAGATATAGTTCGCCAGGATCCGAAAGCCGTCGTTCAAGCTCTCTTTGTAGGGCCCGCGCACGACGGTCTCGGCGCGGATGAGCGGCGCGTAGGAGCGGATCTCCAGGCCCTTCTCAGCGGAGATCACCGTGTAGGCAGGCTCCTTGACGCTCGCCGCGATGGCCGCGGGGACGCCGAAGATGACGGCGGCGAGAAGGGAGAGGATGCCGAGGCGGAGGAGCATGGTGTTCTCCAGGGCGGAGGTTGAGGACGCGCAGACCTTATGCAAACAATGTTCACACCATGTGCAGGCTTGTCAAGCGCGCCTCGCGCCCTCACCCCCAGCGCGCCGCCTCCTCGTTGTGCGCGACCACCGCCCGCTTCAAGAACACATGCGTCATGCCCCAGGCCAGCGGCGCCAGAAACCAGTAGCGCGGCCGCAGCTCGAAGCGACGCGTCATCGCCGTCCCGCCAGGAACGGCCTCCAACACCACGTCCTCGAGGATGGTCTCCATCACGTAGGAGGCTGGGGGAGAGACCTCCATCGCCACGCTGTAGCGCCGACCGGGCTCGAAGGTGGTCACGACCTCGTGGTGGACGCTGCCGTCGGTGTTGCGCACGCGGACGCGCGCGCCGAGGCCCATGCTCGCCCCCTCGGGCAGGCTGGCCTCGACGATGCCGGGGATGGGGCCGCTGCCGCGGAAGCTGGGCCAGCGCGTCAGGTCGAGGATGCCGGCGAAGGCCTGGTCGGGGGTGCAGCGCAGCGCTGTATGGATGGTGAAGCTGGCCATGATCGCCCCGTCTATTGGGGGTCGGCGAGGAAGGCGCCGTCTGCGAAGCTGACCTCCCCGCCGTCCACGCCGGCGTCGAAGGCCAGGCAGCCGGCGAGCTGATCGCCGTCCTGGCTGGTGAGGGTCAGGAGCCCCTCGCCGCCCTCGGTCGTCGAGCTCGAGGTGGCCTCCTCGGTGTACCAGATGGCGAAGCCGCCCTCGGCGCCCGTCTTCAAGGTGATCTCGACCGGAAAGGCGCCGGCGTCCATGGCCGCCACGACGTTCTCCCCCGTGGTCGTGGTCAGCGCGACGACGGAGATCCAGCCCGCTCCCTCGGACGCGCTGACCAGGTGGACGCTGTCCCCGGCGTCCGACCAGCTCACGTCGCCCGCGGACCAGGCCGCCCCGTCCACCGTGGCGACCACGCCCTCGACCTCCTCCGGCTCGCAGCCCGCCTGCCCTGCTTTGGGCTCACAGGCGGTGAGCCAGCCCGCGGCGAGCCCTCCAGCGACGAGGAGAGCGGCGGGTCGAGCGGTCAGGGGGCGAGGGATCATCGGGAGCTCCTGTGGGCGGGTGGCCTGTCTGGGGGGTGCTATCGCGGGGGAGCGCTCGGGTCATGGCGGCCGCGGCGCGCGCGAGGTCAGATTAGAGAGCGCAAGGACACCTTCAGGAGCCTCCATGACGCTGCGCGCCCTCACCGTGGTCTTCGTCGCGCTCTGCCTCGCCTGCACCGGCGCAGGCGACAAGGGCGACGCCCTGCCGAACGCCGCCCAGGACGTGCGCGGCGTCTACGATCTCACCTGGTCCGACACGTTCACCATCCGCCTGGATCTGGGCGGCGCGGTGCAGGAGGTCACGGCGAGCGGCGACGAGATCGTGACCTTCAACGCTCCGGATGGCTCGCCGCTGACGCTGGACCTCGGCGCCTGGTGCGCCGACCCGGCGGTGACCTGCCCCAGCGAGGCCTGGCCCCTGCGCCTGGCGATCGATCAGCAGGATCCGGACGTCTCCTCCAACCTCCACGCGCTCCGCGCCTGGGACGCGACCACCCCGGGCGCCATCGTCGAGGGCTGGGTCGATCACAGCACGGGCGGCTTCCTGTTCGGGCTCGACGGCGACAGCGCCAGCGACAGCTCCTGCGCCGCGCTGGCCATCTCTCTGGCCGGGGGGACCTTCTACTACCCCGCCGCGGCCGGGACCGACACGGCAGACACGGGTGACACCGGCTGGGATCCCGCCGAGGCCTTCGCCGACGGCGTCGCGGCGGCGGAGGGGAGCCCGACCGGGGTGATGGACGGGCAGGTCGCCCTGGGCTGGCTGGGCGCCTGCGCCTGGAGCGGCCTGGCGGTCGTGGCGACGCTGAGCATCGAGACGGACTACATCGCGGTGCGCGCAGGCGATCTGGAGTGACTTCCGCGAGCGCGTGATTATCTTCTCCCCCACGCTGAGAGACACACGTTCGCCGGGGGGTGATCGTCATGCTGACAGGTTTGCTCGCGCTTCAATTACTCTCGTCGCCCGCGCATGCGGCCGAGCACAGGCTGGGCCTCAGCGGCACGCTGGACCGCTCGTCCGGGCTGGTCACGCAGATCCCCAGAATGGGCGCCCACCTGGGCGCGACCTATGTGCTCGGCGGGGAGAAGAACGGCTTTCAAGCCGAGCTCTCCTTCCAACAGTACACGGCTTACGGGATCTGGGAGCGCTTCCCTGCGCTCAGCCTCTCCTGGGCGCATGCCTGGGGAGAGCAGGAGGTTCACGGCTACCACGCGCTGGGCGCGGGCGTGGCGCTGACCGGCCTGATGCCGGACGCGCTCTCGCCGGCCCTGCCGATGATCCGCCTCGAAGGCGGCGTCGAGATGGAGCGGGAGCGTCTCTGGTTCCGGGGAGGGCTCGCCGCCTTCGCCGTGGTGCCCGGCCCTGCGCTGGGTGCTGGACCAAGGGTCGTCGTGGGTGCCAACTTTTGAAGACGGGGAGGTCACTATGCTGTTCCTGGCTATGTTCGCCTGCGCGGGCTCGATGGTCGTAGACAACACGGAGGATCGTTACGACGAGCTCCGCCCCGGCCCCGAGGCCCTGGTCGACAACGACGGAAACTACGTCGGCGGCTGGTGGTCGGAGTGGAGCGGGGAGATCAACCCGAACGACGCGAGCGGGCCTGACAGCGCGCTCAAGGGTTGGATTCACCTCAGCTTCGAGACCGAGGACGCCTTCATCGTCACCAACATCGCCGACCTCTCCCGCGCCGCCAACATCGCGCTGCTGGTGGTGGACAAGGAGACCGGCGCCTTCGAGAGCCGCTCGTTGCGCTACGCGTTTGGCGACAACGTCCTCGAGGTCAGCGCCGACTGGGACGAGCTGAGCAACCCAGCCGACGGATCCTACTCGCGCTTTCTGGATGACGGAAGCATCGAATTTGGGATCTTCGCTGAGGATCTCAGCTTCGAGGGCACCGCCATCCCCTTCGGGCAGCCGCTGATCCAGACCACGCGCTCGGTGCCCGGCTATGGCTGGCTGCAGTTCTACGGAAACGTAGAGATCGTCCAGGCCACGCTGGACCGCGGGCAGGGCCCGGAGGAGATCCCGGCGGGCACGGTCGGCTCCTATGACCGAACGCTCGGGCACCGCAGCACCATCCAGAACTGGAACTACCTGTCGGCGGTCGGGCTCGCGACCAACAACGCGGGCGAAGAGGAGATCATCTCCCTGCAGATCGCCAAGGATCAGGAGGGCGCGACGCCGGAGATCGACGCGTTGAAGTACGCGGTGTGGCTGGGCGACGAGCTGTTCAAGCTCTCGGACGTCACCTTCGACTATACCGTCCTGGACGAGGAGACGCGCGAGACCAGCGAGTGGTCGATCTCCTCGCCGGCGGGCCAGGACTCGGTCCTCGACGTCACGCTGCGGCCGGATTTCCACCGCCGCGACCAGCAGGACTTCCTCTGGTTCGTCCACACCGACTTCAACCAGTACTATGGGCCGCTGTCTGGGACGCTGGTCCACGAGGGCGAGACCTGGACCATCTCGGAGATCTTCGCGCTGGCGGAAGACTCGCTGCTGGTGCTCTGATACAGATACAGATCTGTACAGATTGGCTACATCTTCTCGACAGACTGGGATCCCGAGCGGCGGCTAAGCTGAGACGGGTGGCAAGAACGCCGCCTGCTACGACGCTACACGCGGAGGATCCCATGTCTCGCACGACCGTACGCAACGCCCTCGTCCTCATCTCGATCGCGGTCCTGGGCTACAGCGGCGCAAGCTATGCCGACCGCCCGCCGATGGAGCACGAGTTCTGTCACCCCTCCGAGGAGGAGTGTCAGGCGCTGGCCGACAGCGTCTACGACGCCTGCATGGAGAGCAGCCCCATCCAGCCGCCCACCTCGGCCTGGACGCGGATGTGCAACAGCCAGTCCGCGGACGCCTACCGCGCGTGTCGAGAGGAGATCGTCCCCTGCTTCTGAGGTCCGCGTCGCAGACCGGATAGAGGACGGGATGCCCTCCCCGACCGAGCACGCCGTCCTCGCCCAGGTCCTCGCCTGGCGCGCGCCGGCCGATCCGGGGGGAGCGCTCCGCGGCCGGGCGAGGGTGTCGCTGCTCCACCAGATCGAGGCCCTCTTCGCGCGCGCCGCGCCGCCGGAAGAGGGCGCTCGCTTCCGCGCCCTCTTCGCCGCCCTCCCGCCTGCGAGCCGCCGCCGCCTGCTCGACGCGCCCTCGCTCTGGGGTCAGGTGCTGCTGGATCTGGACTCGGACGTGACGCCCTTCCTGGAGGCCGCCTGCGCCGAGCACCTGCGGCTCGGCCGCGCCGTCGCGGGCGCCGGGCCCTGCTGGACCGCGCTGGGAGACGCCTCCTTCCCCGCTGGAGCGCCGGGGAGCGCCGTCCGCCCGCCGCGCCTGCCGCAGGGCGCCGTCCTGGACGCCTGGAGCCCGCATGCGACGGCGCGGGTGCCGGGCGTGGTGGAGCGCTTCGAGCCGCACACGCCCGCGGAGCTGCGGCGGATCCTGACGGGCCTGCACGTCGCCGGGCGCGCCCTGCCGGACCTCTGCCCCGAAGCCAGCGCGCTGGTGCGCCGCTTCGCGAAGACCGTGCTTCTTCGCCGCGATCCCGACGCGCCGAATCAATATCTCTCCGAATCGACAGAGGGCGTCCTGGGCCGCGTGCTGCTCTGCAACGCGCACCTGCCCCAGGTCAGCGCCCTGGACCTCCTGGAGAGCCTGGTCCACGAGAGCGTCCACAGCTACCTCTCCACCGTCGAGCTCTTCTGCCCGCTGCTGGCCGACCGCGCGCGGATGGAGGAGCGCGCGCTCGTCTCCCCCTGGACCGGGAACCGCCTGGACGCGCAGCGCTTCGTGCACGCCGCGCTGGTCTGGTACGCGCTGGCCCACCTCTGGCGGCGCGCCCTGGCCGTGAGCAGCCCATGGGGTCAGTCGCAGGTGACCCCGCGTCTGGAGCGCGCGCTGGCGGGGCTGAGCGAGCTCCCCGCGCTGCTGCCGGCCCTGGCTCCCGCGCTCACGCCCTCGGCCACGACCCTCCTCGCGGGCCTGACGCTGGCCCGATAGAGGAGCGGGATGCACCCGAACAAGCCCGAGATCATCACCGCGCTGCGCCAGAGCCTGAGCGCGGAGCTGTCGGCCATGGAGCGCGTCGCGGCGATGAGCCGGGACGAGGCCGGCTCTGAGGAGTCGAAGAGCGAGAACCAGTACGACACGCGCGCCACCGAGGCCTCCTACCTGGCCCGCGGCCTGGGGCTGCGCATCCTCGCCCTGCGCAAGCTGGTGGCCTGGTTCGAGCGCTTCGACCCCACCCAGCCGCTGTCCGAGGCCTCCGCCCAGGTCGGCGCGCTGATCGCCCTGGAGGGCGCGGCCTCAGAGCTGCTCTTCCTCGCTCCCACGGGCGGCGGGAAGGTCCAGGCCGGAGGCTACCAGGTCAACGTGATCTCCCCGTCCTCACCGCTGGGCGAGGCCCTGCTGGGGCTGGAGGCGGGCGACACCGTCGAGGTGGAGACCCCGCGCGGCGCGCGCGCGCGGGAGATCCTGGCGGTCTGGTGAACGAGATCAGCGCCGCTCGAGGCCGTCCAGCCGCACGCTGACGCCTGGGTTGCCCTGCTCGTCCGACCAGGGAGCAGCGGAGAAGGCCAGCTTCACCGGCAGCTCCGGGAGGCCGGGCAGGATGAGGCCCGCCCGCGCCGGCGGGTCCTCGCGGCGCAGCGCCACCACCGTCCCCGCCCCCAGCCCCAGCGTGCTCCCCACGAGGCTGGCGGTGGCGACGCCGCGCAGGCTGTCTGGGTCGTAGGCGAAGATCACGCCGCTCAGCCCACCCAGCGCGCCGCCCAGCGCCCCCACGCCGTTGATCAGGCCCACGTCCACCCAGCTCGGATCCCAGGCCGCCGTCGCCGCCGCCGCGCCGATCAGCCCGATATCGCCCAGGACCAGCCCGCTCCCCCAGATCTGCTCGGGCTCGCCGTCCAGCAGCAGCCCGCCCCAGCCGCCCGTCCAGGTGCCCCAGGCGGCGCCCGTCACGAGGAGCGCGTTCTCCTCGGGGCTCAGGTCCACGTGGGGAGCGATCCCGATGGCCGCCGCGCTGCCGACCCCGCCCAGGGTCAGGCTGAGCCCCAGCGCGCGGGCGCTCTCCACGCCGGTCTCGCGACTGTAGAGGTTCCAGCCCACCGCCTGCCAGACGGTCCAGCTCTCGAAGAGGCCCAACGTGAGCAGATCCTGCTCGGAGAGCGCGTAGCGAGGGGCGACCACCGCGCCCAGACCCTGACCCACCACGCTGCCCACCAGCATCGGCACGACCACCGGGACGGGCTCGGTCTCCCCCAGCGCCAGGGGCAGCCCCGCGCCGATGGCGTTGCCCGAGAGCGCGCCGGCGAGCTGCAACGTCGTGGAGCGCTGCGACTGCTCCACCAGCGGCGCGGCGATGAGCGCGCCGAGATAGCCCGCGCCCAGCCCGAGCCGCAGCGCGCCGAAGACCTGCGTGGGCTCCGGGCTCTCGCTGATCAGCACGGGCGTCCACAGCCCGAGCCAGGCTCCCTGGCCGAGCGAGGTCGCCAGCAGCGGGCGCTCCGGCGACGAGAGGCCGGCCCGACTCAGCCCCAGCGCCGCGCCGCCCAGCACCGCCGCGCCGCCCAGCGAGATCGCGCTGTGCGCGCGGGCTCCGTCCTCCAGCGTGTATCCCAGCGTAGAGGCCGCGCCTGCGCCGGCCTGCCAGCCGACCAGCGCCCCGAGATCGAGCGCGAAGGTCTGTGATCGCGGGGGCGCTCCCCGCAGCGTCAGCAGCCCGATGCCCGTGCCCGCCGTCGCGCCCAGCAGCCCCGCTGCGGCGATGCGCGGCCCCTCGGCGTCGGCGCCCACGGGGATCAGCGCCCGCGCGAGCTGATAGCCGGTGAAGCTGCCCAGCACGCCCGACGAGCCGAGGTGCATGGCCTGGTCGATGCTCGGCTCGCCCTCGCCGATGAGGAGCCAGGTCGTGCCCAGCCCCGCGCCGGCGCCCGCCACCACGCTCCCGACGGAGAGCGCGCTCTGCTCGTCCTCGAAGGCCTCTCCCCCCTGCACCTGCGTGACGACATAGGCCGCCGTCCCGCCCGCGTACACCCCCAGCGCGCCGCCATAAGCCAGGGTCCAGTCCCGGCCATCGAGGCCGAACAGGGTCTCCGGGCGTGGCTCGACGGGCGGCGGCGGCGGCGGCGGCGGCGGGAGCGGGGCCTCGTCCTGAGCGCGCGCGGCCAGCGTCATGCAGAGAATCAAGCGCGTCATGGGTCGGCTCCGTTGCGATCATTCTATGCGCTGCTGGCAATGAGCGGTGGAGACCAAGGAGCAAATGTAATTCTGATGTACACTTCCCGTCCCAAGGGAGGGGGGGGGAGAGATGCACTACTGGGCCAACGGGCTGATCGTCGACATCCTGCAGCTGAGCGCGCTGCTGCTCGTGGCGCAGCTCCTGCATCGCAAGGTGAGCGTCCTGTCGCGTCTGGCCATCCCGCCCGCGCTGGCGGCCGGGGCGCTCGGCCTGCTGCTGGGCGGCCAGGGCCTGGGCCTGATGCCCATCGACACGGGCTTTCTGGAGCTGGTCGTCTACCACGCGCTGCCGCTGGTCTACCTGGCCCACGGGCTGCGGCCCTCGCGGCGGGAGCCGGGGAGCATGGACGCGCGGGGCGTCGCGTTCGGGGTCGCGGTGGTGACCATCGTGCAGGGCGTGATCGGGCTCGCCTGTGTGCTCCTCTGGTCGCGGGCCGTGGGCCTGCTCCACCCCGGCTACGGCCTGCTGCTGCCGCTCTCCTTCAGCCAGGGGCCAGGGCAGGCGCTCTCCATCGGATCGAGCTGGGAGGCGGGCGGTCTCGCGCAAGGTGGGCAGCTCGGCCTGCTGTATTGTGTCTTCGCCTACCTCTGGTGCGTGGTCGGCGGCGTCCCGCTGGTCGTCTACGCGCGTCGCAAGGGCTGGATCGACGCGCTGCCAGAGGACGCCGCGCGCGCCGAGACGGTGGAGCTGGAGCGCGGGGCGCTGAGCGAGGGCGTGGATCGCCTCAGCGTGCAGGTGGGGATGGTCGCGCTCTGCTATCTGGTGGTCTACGGCGTGGTCGCGGGAGCCGCCGCCGCGCTGGCCGACAAGCCCGGCGTCGCCAACATCGTCTGGGGCTTCCCCTTCATCGTGGCGATGGGCGTGGCGGCGCTGGCGAACGCGCTGGTGAGGCGGGCGGGCGCGCAGCGGGAGGTGGACGACCAGGCGCTGAGCCACATCGCCGGCTTCGTGGTCGATGTCGCCGCCATCGCCGCGCTCAGCGCGCTGCGCCTGGACGTGGTGCGCCAGATGGGCCTGCAGGTGTTGATCTTCACCTCGCTGTGCGGCGTGGCGACGATCTGGACGACCCTCTGGCTGAGCGCGCGCGCCTTCGGGCCGAACCGCTTCCGCTACTTCGTGGCGATGTACGGGAACCTCGCCGGCACGCTGCCCATGGCCTTCGCCCTCCTGCGGCTGGTCGATCCGGACTTCCGCACCCCGGCAGCGCGGCAGATGCTGGTGGGCGTGGCCGGCACGGCGGCGCTCTGCC
>CAZKWG010000295.1:0-9041 GCA_964556105.1 uncultured Enterobacterales bacterium
GCCTGCACGTGCGCATCGGCGAGCCCGCTACCGGCGCCATGCCCGATCCCGCCCTCTTCGCCGGCCTCCCCGAGGGCGAGGGCTGCGCGCTCTACCTGGACGCGCCAGACGCCGCCGGCCAGAAGGCCGGGCTGGGGAACGCGAGCGGCGCGCTGTGGATGCCCTTCGCCGCGGGGGAGGAGGCGCTGCTCCGCGTGAAGATCGACGCTCCAGCCCCCGACGTGCTGCGCCAGGTCGAGTCCGGCCCCGTCGGTGGGTCGAGCTCGGAGGCGCCCACGCTGGTGGCGGCGCTCGGCGTCTCCCTGGGCACGCTGCTGGAGGACCCCCTGGTGACCCGCGCCATGGAGCTCGAGGAGCGCCAGGCCCGCAAGGCGGCGCGCTTCTTCGACGTCGGCCCGGGAACCACCATCGCGGTCTTCGGCGAGCCGCGCCCCAACACGCTGGACTGGGTGGCCGTGGTGCCGACCCAGAAGCGCAGCAGTCCCGTCGCCATCGCGCGGCGCGCCCGCAAGGCCATGCGGAAGCTGGAGATGGAGGTCGATCGCGGCTCGCGCACCGCCTTCGTGGCCCGCAGCGGAGAGACGACGATCTACGCCGCGAGCGCCGACGGGCGGCTGGTGCTGGGGCGCGATCCCATGCGCGTCACCGAGGCCGCCAGCGGCGTGGGGCGCTCCTGGCTGGAGGGCGCGAACCTGGACCGCATTCAGCGCTGGCCGATCTCCGTCTGGACCGGCGCCGGGCTCGCCAGCTTTCAGGACATGCCGGAGGGCTTCTCGATGGACCTCGGGCTGCGCGCCGACGCCGGGATCTGGGAGATCGGCGTCCGCTTCCAGGGCGGCCCGAGCATGCTCGAGGCGATCTTCGAGGGGCGCGCCGACAAGGGCGGGCCGCTCCTGCCTGGGATGAAGTGAGCGGCGCTCACGGCGCTCCGGCGAGGTCGAGGGTGCCCGCCCAGCGCAGCAGGGCGCGCGCGGGCAGCGGGTCGGTGAGCAGGCCGGCGTGGTCCGGCTCCCGCCGGTCCAGGTTCAGGTAGCCCAGCCGCACGAAGGGCTGCGTCCCCAGCCCGCTGCGCATCGCCTCCGGCGGCCCCAGGTTGTCGCTCGGCGAGGCCGCGCCCCAGACCGGCAAGGAGACCTGGGCGAGCGAGACGCGCGGCGCGGCGTAGACCTCCGCCGCGAGGCTCCGCAGCCAGGTGGCGGGCAGGGTCCCCAGTGGCGGGAGCGGGCTCCCCAGCAAGAGGGGCAGGACCTCGTGCTCGCGCCAGCGGGCGTGGCGCAGGGTCTCGAGGTCGATCTCCCCCTCGGGGATCGTGCGTGCGGCCAGCCAGCCGACCAGGGCGAAGGGCTGGTCTCCCGCGGGCTGCAGGTCCAGCGGCGCGCCCAGCAGGGCCAGGGCGTCGGGGCGCGCGTGACCGGCGGCGACGCTCTGCGCGGCGACCCTCCCGCCCAGGCCCTCGCCCACCACGAGCACGGCCCGGCCCTCGGCCTGCAGCGTGGTGATGGCCTCGGGCAGCGTCCGCTCGGCCGCCGCCTGAGGGTCCGGCGCCGCCGCGAGGTCCAGGCGCCAGGCGTCGAAGCCTCCCCGCTCCAGCCTCCTGGCCAGCGGATCCACCGCCGCGGGAGCCAGCCCCGGGCTCGCCACGATCAGGGCGACGGGCGCGTCCGAGCGCGCTCCGAGGTCGAAGAGCCCGCTCGGATCGGCCATCGCCACCGGCGCGAGGGCCAGCAGCGTCAGCAGCGTCACTCCGCGACGCTCTTGGAGATCCGGTCGATCGCCCGCGCCTGGCAGGCCACCCACTCCGGCTGGATCTTGTTCAGGTAGATCCTGCGCGCCGGCCAGGGCGGGAGGTGCAGGTAGGTGTGCACGTCCACCTTCGTCCCGTCCTCGACCTGGGACAGGGTCCAGGTCGTGACGAAGCCCTTGTTCCCCGCGTGATCGTAGGTGACCTTCCGGTTCTCGTCCGCTTTGGACAACGTCATCGTCAGCTTTCGCCGGAAGGGCCCGATTCGGTAGACCAGGCTCGCGCTGGCGCCCACGTCGCGGACACGGCTGCCGAACTCCCACTTGCGCGTGCAGTCCAGCGCGGCCTGCAGGTTCTGGAGGTCCAGCAGCCGCGCGTACAGCTCCTCGGCGGGGACCGGGACCACCTTGATCGCCTCGACGTCGGCGTCGGCGTTCTCGATGCTCGGGTCGGCGGCGAGGGTGGGAGAGGCGAGGAGGAGCGGGAGGAGGAAGGCAGAGAGGGTGGAGATCATGCCAGGTCTCTAACCTCTTCGTTGGCGGCCGGCAGGCGGACTTGGCCCCCTCTGACGAAGCGGATACCATGCGGAGCCGTGAGCCTCCTCTCGACCGTCTCCGCATCCTCTCCCCCTGGGCGCGCGCTCGTCACGGGGGGCGCCGGCTTCATCGGCTCGTCCATCGTGCGCGCCCTGCTGGAGGAGGGCTACGAGGTCCGCGTGCTCGACGCGCTCACCTATGCCGGGCGGCGCGAGCACCTCGCCGGCCTGCCGGTCGAGCTGCACGTGGGCGATGTCTGCGACGAGCACGCGGTCAGCGCGGCCCTGGAGGGCTGCGGAGCGGTCGTCCACGCCGCCGCCGAGAGCCACGTCAACCGCTCCCTGGACGCGGCGCAGGACTTCGTGCGGACCAATGTAGAGGGCACCCGCGTGATGCTCACGGCGGCCTGCAGAATGGGGATCCCACGCTTTCTGCACCTGTCCACCGACGAGGTCTTCGGCTCCGCGCCGCCAGGTCGCCGCTTCGCGCCGGCCGACCCCACCGCTCCGGGCAACCCCTACGCCGCGTCGAAGCTGGGGGCCGAGGGCTTCGTCCACGCCTGGCGCCACACCTGGGGCTACGGCGCGGTGATCCTGCGCTGCACCAACAACTACGGTCCTCGCCAGCACCCCGAGAAGGCCGTCCCCTGCTGGACCCTCGCGGCGCTCTCCGGCGGCCCGGTCCCCGTGCAGGGCGCGGGGCTGGCCGTGCGCGACTGGCTGGAGGTGGGTGATTTCGCACAGGGTGTGGCGAGCGCGCTGCGTCGCTATCGCCCGGGAGCGACCTGGCACTTCGCGGGGCGGCAGCCGCTGCAGAACCGCGAGATGGCGGCGCGCATCCTGGCGCAGATCGGGGGAGGGCCCATCGTGTACATCCCGGAGCGGCAGGGCCAGGACATGCGCTACGCGCTCGATGACGCCGAGACGCGCGCCGAGCTGCAGTGGGCGCCGCGCGTCACGCTGGACGAGGGGCTGGCGCGGACCATCGCCTGGTACGAGGCGAACCGCGCGCTCTGGGGAGAGGCGCCATGATCGTCCATGGGCTGAGCGCGAGCGATCGCGTCGTCATGTCCGACGCCCTCCGGCGGGGCGATCCCATCCGCCTCGAGCTGAACGGCGAGGTGCCGCGCGGCGTCCGTCTCGACGAGATCGCCCCGCTCTGCTACGCCGCCATCGCCCGCGATCCCCGCGACCAGCGCGTGCTCGACGCCTTCGGTCCGCCGCCCGCCCGGCCCGGTCACCCCGCCCGCGTCACGGCGATCATCCCCACGCACCGCGGCAAGCCCGCCGGCGTCCACGCCCTGCACAAGCAGGACCTCCCCGTCCGCGTGATCGTGCTCTCCAACGGGCCGGAGGGGCCGGTCAGCGTGCCCGGGGCCGAGGTGATCAAGGTGGCCTGGGAGGGGCACGGCCGCACCCGCCAGCAGGCCATCCGCTACGTGAGCGACCCCTATGTGTTCTTTACGGTAGACGACGCGATCCCGCTGGGCGCTGGCTTTCTGCGCACGATGGTCGAGGCCCTGGAGGAGGGAGACTGGGACGCGGTCACGGCCCGTCAGGTGCCCTGGCCGGACGCCGATCGCGTCACGGCCGACGCGCTGCGCCGCTGGACCCCGGCCGGCCACCGCGTCGTGCCCTTCGCGCAGACCGACCATGTGGCGACCCTCTACCGCACGGAGACGCTGCGCCGCCGCCCCCTGCCCGAGGTGCCGATCGCCGAGGACGCCTGCTGGTCGCGCGGCCAGCGCGTCGGCTACGTGCCGATGGCCCCCGTGCTGCACGCCCACTCCCGCAAGCCGGGCGCCCTCTACCGGCGGAACCGCGACATCCACGCGGAGCTGGTCGCCATCGGCCACGACCCCACGGTCCCCAGCCTGAGCAGCGTCGTCGCCGCGCTGCCCAGCGTCGTCCGCCCTTCCCTCGTGGGCGAGCGAGGGGAGTGGCAGAACCAGCTCGCCGAGCTCTTCGGTCAGTGGCGGGGGGGGGCGCGCGGGCGCAAGCGGCTGAAAGGCTAGATTGTCTAGCCTTTTGGCCAGAGGATGTTGTACACCCACACCGGCAGCGGGGCGAGGGGTGGAGCCGGCTCGCGTCGCGGCCCCGGCTGCAGCGGCGCCTCCGCCACCCGAAGGCCACGGGCGAGCAGGCTGGTGAGCAGCTGCGCGTCGAAGGCCTCTCCGTCCGCGTAGCGGTCGAGCGGAAGCAGCCTCAGCGCGTCCGCGCGCACTGCCAGCGCGCCGCTGTGCAGGTCGCTGAGCTGCGTGTGGAAGCGCCGGTTGAACAGGGCCCGCACGGCGGCCTCGGCCCGCCCGCGCGCTCCGGACGTGGCCGCCCCGACGCGCACCCCCAGGACCAGATCCACCCCCCGCCTGTCGGGTCGGTCCAGCCCCTCGGCCAGGCGGAGCCCATCGGCGACCCGGTGCCGACCGTCCCCGCGGAGCAGGACCACCTGCTCTGCCTCCGCCGCCAGCGCCGCCGCGTAGCCTCGCCGCTGGGCCGCGCCGCGGCCCAGGGGACGCGCGTCGCGCAGCAGCGTGCAGCCAGGGGCGCTGAGCGGCGGCGTCGAGCCGTCATCGACCACGATCACCCGCGGGAGCAGCTCGGCCGGCAGCTCGGCCAGCGCGCGGTCCAAGGCCGGCTGCGCGTCGGCGCCCAGGAGGACGACCCAGAGCGCGCTCATGCGCGGCCCCCCAGATCCACCAGGCGAACCCGGTGCCGCCAGAGATGGCCCAGCATCGCGCGCTCGCCCAGGCGCCAGCGATGGGCGTCCGCCCTGCGCTTCTGGAGCGCGTCCGGCAAGGCCCGCAGCCCCGCGAGCGCGCCGGCCAGGGTCGCGACGGCCCCCTGCACCCCGCCTGACGCCGCCGGCCCGCGCCCCAGCAGCGCCGCCACCCCGAGGGCGCCGAGCCGCAGCGGCGTCGTGACGGGCGTGACCAGCAGCGCGCTGAGCGGCAGGCTGCGCGCGGCGAGGCGGGCGCGGTTGCGCTCCACCAGGAAGATCTTCCGGGGCGAGATGCGGCCATAGCTGGCCCCGAGGACGTGGGTGATGCGCGCCTCGGGCACCACGCGGATCTGGTAACCGCGGCGCACCGCCCGCAGCGCCAGGTCCACGTCCTCGCCAAACGCGTCCAGATCCTCGTCGAAGAGGCCGACGTCCGCGAGGACCTCGGGCGTGAACAGCACGGCCGCGCCGGAGAAGGAGCCCACCGGTCCCGCCGAGGGGACCAGCGCCCGCCCGCGCCCGGCGCAGAGGTTGAAGCCGTCCGGGAAGAGGTGGTGGCCGGCGTTGTCCAGGCGACCCTCGCCCTGGTGCAGGAGGATGCAGGGCTGGTAGATCCCCGCGCCGTCCCGCGCGACCGCCGCCGCCAGCGAGGAGAGCAGGGCGGGGTCGGCCTCGGTGTCGTCGTTGAGCAGCAGCAGCGGGCCCTCGACCCCGCGCATCCCCAGGTTGGCGGATGGGGCAAAGCCGACGTTACAGCCCTGGTACATCGCCTCGACCCGCCATGGGGCGCCGGGCGGCGCCGCGGGCACACGAACGGGCGCCGCGCTGCTCACCACCACGCGCACGCGCCCAGGCTGCAGGAGCTGCCGTCCCAGCGCCGCCACGCAGCGCTCGAGCAGCTCCCCGCCGCGGTGGGTGACGATGACGACCGCGATCTGCATCGCCGCTCCTATAGTCCGCGCAGCCGTGGACCGCCCGGCCGGAGGATGCTACCAGCAAGCTCGGAGCCCACCATGAAGTCTGCTCTCCTCCTCTCCTTCCTGCTCTTCGGCTGTGTCCCCAAGCAGCGCTACACGAGCGCCACGGCCGAGCTCGCCGACACCCACGACCGGCTGCAGACGGCGCTGGTCGAGCTGGACATACAGCGCGCCAGTATCACGGCGTTACAGGCTGAGCTGTCGGCGACTGGCCAGGCCCGCGACCAGCTCGACGCCCTCGCCCGCGAGCTGGAGGCGCGCAACGCCGGCCTGCTCGCCCGCCTGGGGGAGCTGCAGGGCATGCTGGCCGAGCTCTCCGAGAAGAGCGCGGCGGATCGCGCCCGCAAGTCCGAGCTGGAGGAGCGGCTCGGGCAGCTCCAGAAGAGCATGGCCGAGTCGGAGGCCCAGGCGGCGGAGGCGCGCGCGCGCCTCGAGGCGTTACAAGCCGAGAAGTCCAAGCTGGAGGAGAAGACCGCCGCCTACGACGCGCTCGTCCAGAGCCTCAAGGGCGAGATCTCCAGCGGCCAGGTGACCATCACGGAGCTGCGCGGCAAGCTCACCGTGAACCTCTCCAACGCCATCCTCTTCGACCTCGGCTCTGCCGAGCTCAGCCCGGACGGCAGGGCGGCCCTGGAGAAGGTGGCGGGCGTGCTGGCCGGCGTCTCCGACCGCGAGGTGCGCGTCGAGGGGCACACGGACAACGTGCCGGTCAAGGCGTCCGCCTCGTACGCGGACAACTGGGCGCTCTCCTCGCTGCGGGCCAGCACGGTGGTGAGCCTGCTGGTGAGCGCGGGCGTGGACCCCCGCAACATCTCGGCCGTGGGCTTCGGCGAGCACCACCCGGTTCAGGCCAACGACACGGACGCGGGGCGGGCGGCGAACCGGCGCACGGAGATCGTCCTGGCTCCGCGCCTGGAGGCCCTCTCGCCCGCCTCGCGCCCGGTGGAGCGATGAGCGAGCAGACGCCCGCCAGGAACTTCAAGGAGCGGCTCGACCCCGCCCTGTTTCGACGGCTGGGCGAGGCGGTGGCCGCGCACGCGCCGCTCGATGTTCCGCGCTTTCTGGACAGCATCCGCGCGGAGGGCATCTACAACCAGGAGTTGAAGGCGCGCATCCACACCGCCGCGCGCGCCCTGCACCGCCTGCTGCCGGACTATCCGGCCTCCGTGGGCGCGCTGATCGCCGCGGCGCCCAGCCTCGGGATGTGGGAGAACCTGGTCCTGACGGAGATCGTGCAGCGCTACGGGGTCGATCACTTCGAGCTCTCGGTGGACGCGCTGCGGCGCCTCACGCCCCACGGCACGGGCGAGTTCGCCATCCGCCCCTACCTGAACCGCTACACCGAGCGGATGCTGCCCATCCTCCACACCTGGACGCAGGACGACAACGAGCACGTCCGGCGGCTGGCGGCCGAGGGCACGCGTCCGCGCGGCGTGTGGATGGAGCATATCCCCGCCTTTCGAGCGGATCCTGCGCCGGTGATCGCCATCCTGGACCGCCTGCGCGCCGACCCCTCGCTGTACGTGCGCAAGGCGGTGGCGAACAACCTGAACGACATCTCCAAGGACAACCCGGACATCGCGCTGGCCGTCGCCGCGCGCTGGCGGCAGGACGGCGTCCCCGTCACGGACTGGATCGTCGAGCGGGGGCTGCGCACCCTGCTCAAGGCCGGCGTGGGCGCGGCGCACGGCCTCGTCTCCCGCCCGCAAGGTGCGGCCGTGGCCGTCTCCGCCTTCGAGGTCTCGCCCTCGGATCCTGTGCTGGGGAGCGAGGTCCTGCTGAGCGCGAACCTGCGCTCGGAGGCCGCTGAGCCCCTGGCCATCGCCCTCGACTATCGCCTGCACTTCGCCCGGCCGAGCGGTCGCAGCTCGGCGAAGGTCTTCCAGTGGACGCGGCGCACGCTGGCCCCCGGCGAGCAGCTCGCCCTGCGCACCCGCCAGCACCTGCGCGATCTCTCCACCCGCAAGCACCACCCTGGCCTGCACCGGGTGGAGCTGATGGTCAACGGCGTCGTCGTCGCCGAGGCGCGCTTCACCCTGCGCGCCGCGAGCGGAGCCGCCTGAATGGGCTCGTCTACCGGGCGCCTCTTCCGCGTCACCACCTTCGGCGAGAGCCACGGGGGCGGGCTCGGCGCGATCGTCGAGGGCTGCCCGCCGGGCCTGCCGCTGGACGAGGGGATCCTCCAGCGTGATCTGGACCGGCGCCGACCCGGCCAGAGCGCGATCACCACCCCGCGCGACGTGGCCGATCGCGTCGAGATCCTGAGCGGCGTCTTCGAGGGGCGCACGCTGGGCTCGCCCATCGGCCTGCTGATCCGCAACAAGGACGCCGACCCGGCCGCCTACGCGCCCTGGAAGGACCTGTATCGCCCGAGCCACGCCGACTTCACCACCGAGGCGCGCTACGGGCTGCGGGCCTGGGCGGGGGGCGGGCGAGCCTCGGCGCGCGAGACGGCGGCGCGGGTGGCGGCCGGCGCCATCGCCCGCCACGTCCTGCACCTACAACTGGGGGTGGAGATCGTCGGCTGGGTGGAGCGGATCGCCGACGTGGACGCCACGGTCGACGCGGAGCTCGTCCGCCGGGAGGCGGTGGACGCCAGTCCGGTGCGCTGCCCGGATCCGGCGCGGGCGGCGGAGATGCTTGCGCGGATCGAGGCCGCGCGCGCCGAGGGAGACACGCTGGGGGGCATCGTGCGCTGCGTGGCGCGTGGCGTCCCGGCGGGCCTCGGCGATCCCGTCTTCGACAAGCTGGAGGCGGAGCTGGCGTCGGCCATGCTCTCCATCCCCGCCGCGCGGGGCTTCGAGATCGGCGCTGGCTTCGCCGCCACGCGCATGCGCGGGTCTCTGCACAACGACGTCTTCCAGGAGGCGGCGCCCGGCCAGCCCCAGCGCACCCGCACCAACCACAGCGGCGGCGTTCAAGGCGGGATCTCGAATGGGATGCCCATCCTCTTCGGCGTCGCCTTCAAGCCCGTCTCGACCCTGGGGCGAACACAGGAGACGGTGGACCGGGAGGGGCAGGCGGTGGCGATGCAGCCGGATGACGCCTGGGCCATCCATGCGGTCGCTC
>CAZKWG010000296.1:0-9030 GCA_964556105.1 uncultured Enterobacterales bacterium
CGCGCGGTTGGTGCAGGTCACCATGACGGTGTTGTGCGGCTTGATGCCTTTGAGCCCCTGGAGCCGCACGCGAAAGCGGCGCACGGGGTAGTCGGCCATGTTGTCGATGACGAGCTGCGAGAGCCAGCGGATCGCGGTCTCGATGCGGTCGCGCCGGGTGAGCACGCCGACGTTGCCCAGGTCCTCGGGGCTGGCCTCGTCGCCGCGCTGGGCTGCGCGCTGGGCGGCCAGGTACATGCGCACGGTGTCCTCGTCCACGTCGAAGCGGCCGAGGCTGTCCTCCTGGCGCCGGTCGGTGCGGTCGAAGATGGCGATGTAGGACAGGTCGGAGAACTTCTCCAACATCTGAAGACGCACGGACTCCAGGCCCGCGAAATGGAACGCTTCGGCCGACATGATCACCTCGGGGATGTGTGTCTCCACGATGCCAGCGCCGCGTGCGAGGATCAAGGGGCGGGGGCCGCCTCCGATGGATAAACATGCCGGAATTGCGGGCGAACGGAGCGTGAGATTGGCAGTCGCAAGAAAATGTGTAATCGTTGAAAACGTAGCTTGGCCTTGTGTGGGTTCTCTGTGGGGCTGATCTGCGCTCCTGAGGGGCAGGGGGACGGCGGGGACGGCGGGAATATCGCTTACTTTCGGCGCAATTCCGGCCACCTTTTCTGTTTGCTGTCATGGATGGTCGCTTGCGTCCAATCCAAGGGGGAGGAGGTGGGCGCAGCGCGTTAAACGAGGCTCCGAGAAATTTGGCATGTCAACCAGCCCCCCGCGATCCGGGGCTGCACAAGCCTGGATTGGGCCGTTCCTGCGCACGGCCCGTCTGCCGCCGTGGCCCGCTGGTGCGCCGTCTTCGCGGGGACGGCTGTCCGCCCGCCTCGAAGCCGCGCTCCCGGAGCGTCGCGGAGACGCGCTCGGGGGACGACGGGGACAGCGGGGACGATCCGGGCCGTCAGACGCCTTGCGGCCTTGATCACGCGGGGACGGCTGTCCGAACGCCCGCTCTCGCACGGAGCCTTGCCGCGCCCCTCGTCGAGCTGGCCGCGCGCCGGGGAATTATCGGCCTCGTGTCGTGAGCGCCCGCGACCGCCGTCCCCCTTGTTCGCCAGAACGGGGGGACAGCGCGTTGGATCCTGCCATTTGTTGGGGTCCGCGCGACCGCTGTCCCCGCGCCCAAGAATCCTTCCGCGTCGAGAGCCGTGGTGCAACGTCACTCTCCCCGCTGGTGCCTGGCGCTGGGGGGACAGCGGGGACACCGAATCCGGCTTCTCATGGGAATTTTGCTGGCATAGCCTGACTTCACGCCCGGCGCTGCCTGGCGCTCTCCAACCCGCACTTCGGGGTCCACCATGGCAAAAGACAGATCTCCCCTCCAGATCGCGATGGAGGGCGGCGAGGTCAACGAGAAGCAGGCGAAGTCCGCGCTGGGCGACGCCGTGGGCAAGATCGCGAGCCTCACGCGCAAGAACAACATCACCAAGGAGCAGATCGAGGAGACCGGCGAGCAGGTCGTGAACACGGGGCTGACCCAGGGCAGCCTCTTCCTGGCGTCTCTGGCCGAGGGCTACTTCGGGCCGGAGAAGATGAAGGTGGGCGGCGTGGACATGCGCGCCGGTCTGGGCGTTGCCGCATCCGGCTACGGGCTCTACCAGACGATCACGGGCGAGGATGGCGGCGCGGGCTATCTCGCCGCCGGAAACGGCGTCTTCGGCTCGTGGCTGGCCAGTGTGGGCCGCGACGCCGGCCAGGCGCTCGCCGAGAAGCGCGAGAAGGCGAAGGCCGAAGGCGCCGCGCCCAGCTCGCCCGCGGCCGACCCGGCGGCCCAGGTCCAGCCCCAGCCCCAGCCGGCAGCGACGCCGAGCACGGGCGGGCTGCTGGCAGAGCCGGCGCGGGCGCTCCCCCAGCCGGACCCCGTGGTGCGCGGGCCGATCCGCGAGGTGCTGCTCACGCCCCGGGGCGAGAGCACGCAGGGACAGGGACCGAGGCGTGGTGGTGGTCGGGCCGGCGGTCGGCCCGAGGAGCGCGGCCGTTCCGCGCAGCGTCGCGAGACCCGCTTCGTCCGGGCCGCGCCGCTCGATGACGACGAAGAGTGACCAGGGAGGTGACCAGGAGCGCACCGGCAGGAACGACGCAACCTGAACTCCAATGGAGCGTGTCATGAAACAGTTGGAAGACCTGGGCTACATGAGGGTCAAGCGTGACCCGCGCACTGGCGAGCTGTTGGTGGACACCGACAGCCACCGTCGTTCGGACTTCTCCGGGGACGAAGACGATCTCGGCGACGAGGATGACCTCGGCGACGAGGACGACGATGACCTGGACGATGACGATGACGACGATCTGGGCGAGGACGACGAGGCGGGCGCCGAGGATGACGACCTCGGGGCGCGTCGCCGTCGCCGTCGCCGTCGGCGCGCGGGTCGAGTCAGCCGGAAGGAGGCGCGGGCGCTCGGCCTGCGGGGGAGGCGCAAAGTGAAGTGGGCAGGAACCGCCGTCGGCGGCACCGACACCCTGACGGCCGCTGGATCCGCCACCGTGCGGGTTCGGCTCCAGCATCACTTCAAGGCGGAGGACGTCACGTTCGCGGGGACCACGGCGACCGCGCGCGTGACCAGCATCAGCTTCGGAGACCGCCCCGTCTGGTCCAGCCCGGACGGGATCTCGGTCGACGTGTTCGCTGCGACCTCCACCATGCGCAACATCCTGCGTGGGCAGTCGATCCGCGCCGGCCTCGACATCATCGTCAACGGGACGCTGGACGCGGCGGGGACCTTCTCGGTGACCATCACCGGGAAGAAGCCGAAGGACAGCTCCTGCTGAGGATGAACGGCTGAACCCCTGGACCTCGGAGGCTCCCCATGCCGCGCTGCACCACCGACCTGAGCACCCGATCCGACGCCGTCACGCTGCCCGCGTGGTCCGGCGCGGTGACGCACAAGTCGGTGATCGGCGCGGACGCCTCCGAGGCGACCTGGCGGATCGCGGAGGCTTTCAGCATCGACGGGCTTCCCTTCGAGCTGAAGCTCTCGTGGTCCGCCGGGGCGGGCGCGGGGGCGAAGGCGACGGTCACGGCGTGTCGCAGCGTCCGTGTCTGCGTCTTCGCCCGCGCCCTCCAGGTCACCGCTGCCAACCTCGCCGACGCCTCTAACCGGGTGGGCCTGACCGTGGCCGATGGCTTTGCCATCACCGCGAACCAGGCCGAGGTGACCGGCGACATGCCCAATTCGGAGGGCGACGTGGAGATCCCGCCCTTCGCCCTCCGCTTCCGCTTTGAGATGGCCGACCCGAGCTACCTGGCCACCACCGAGATCCGCCTGTACGACGGCGTCAACATCCTGCGCAGCCTGTTCATGGCGGACACCCAGCCTGACGGCGGCGTCCCGCTCGGGGGCGCCCGTCGCCTCACCCTGACCAACTCAAGCGCCACCTCGGTCGAGTACCGCGTGGTCTTCTACCTCGCCCTGTGAGGACACCATGAGCATCTACCGCAACACCAAGACCCTCCTGAGCCTCACGAGCGCCGCTGCCCAGCCCCAGGACGGCACGGCCTACGCGATCCTGCCGAAGCAGGGCGACGGCGTGACCGAGGCGGACCAGCGCTTTCGCGCCTTCTTCGACGGCGTGATGACCGGCGGCGCCGGCACGCCCACCGTGGACGTGCGGCTCGTCACCAGCCACGACAAGATCAACTGGATCGTGGTCGCCGCGATGACGCAGCTCACAGGCGGGAATCCGTCTCGACACGAGTTCGTCGAGGTCTCAGCGCTCGGCCCCTACGTGAAGGCCGTCACGCTGCTCGGCGGGACGACGCTGCCCAGCCACACGGCGACGGTCGTGCTCGCGAGCAACGGATCCTTCGAGATCAAGGCCGTGTCATGAGGATCGCCGTCCTGCTCAGCTTCAACGAGCGAGCGGCGGTGCGCCTGCTGAACCACCTCGCGCAGGAGAACGCCATCATCCTGCGCGAGCACCCGGACCTGCCGCTGCTCTACGACTCGGGCGTGATCTACCGACGCGAGGCCGATGAGACCTGGTGCGACTTCATGACGCTGCTCGTGCAGGGACATGAAGACTGTGACGGGCTGGCGGCGGCACGCGCGGGCGAGCTGCTGGCGCGAGGGCACCGGGCGCTGCGCTCGGGCGACGGCGGCTTCGAGGCGGCGCGCGCGCGGCGTCTCTCGACGATTCAGGCCGAGGTCATGCTGCGCACCCGCACCGCGCCCAATGAGCCCGGTCTGTACCACTGCATCGTCCGGTACTGGGTCGCGGGCAAGGAGCACCGGGACGACCCGAGCGCCCGTCTCGGCATGAACGGGCACATCGACCCCACCGTGAGGCGCCGCTGGTCTGCGCTCGACATCGAGCGCGCAACCTGGAGGACAGACGGATGAAGCTCATCAAGGCTCGCCCCCTCGCCGAGTATCGCGAGGGAGAGGACGACATGGCTGGACGCGAGACCCGGCAGGCGCGCCGTCGCTACCGCAAGGCGCGTCGCAAGGCGCGCGACCAGGAGAAGGCCAAGGAGCTGCGCCAGAAGGCGCGTGGCCTCGAGCAGGGCGGCAAGCGGCGCAAGAAGAAGCGCGGCAAGGGCGGCCAGGCCGAGGCCGAGCGCCCCGAACCCGGCGGCCCGCGCCGCTTCCCGGGCGGCTTCCCCGGCCGTGGCGGGGGCTTCCCCGGCCGCGAGCGCGACCAGGGCTGGTCCGACGAGGAGCAGCCCAACGGCGAGCTGGAGCCGGTCGAGCCCGAGGAGGACGAGCCGGATCCCGAGGAGGTCTTCCCCGAGGACGGCGAACTGGGCCGCTCAGGCTGGGGACCGGCGGCGAAGCTGGGCGAGCACCTGCGCATCCAGGCCGAGGACGGCTACCGCGCCGCCGTGATCCTGCTGCGCCCCGGGCTCTACCTGGTGGCCGAGGTCAGCGACGAGGCGACCCGCCCAGCGCTCGGCTTCGCGCCGCTGCTCGCGCCGCTCATCGTGCGATCCGCGAGCAAGGCCCTCGCGCGCAGGGAGGCCGCCCAGCCGGAGCCCGCCTCGCCGGGCACTGCCATCGTGCGCCGGGATCCGTCGAAGGGCGAGCTGGTGCCCGCCGCGACGGTGGGCTGGGCCGAGCCCGACGACGTGGCGGCGCTGCTCGGCTGCGAGGTCTGCGACCACCGGAAGCGTCGATAGCGCGCACACAAGGGGAGGAACCCATGGCGACCTGGGACGACATCATGGCGGCGTGGGCGTCGAGCTGGACGGCGCTCTACAACGAGGCGCTCACGACGCTGGGGCCGGCGCTACAGGCGGACGTCACGGGCTACCTGGCCAAGATCCAGGAGTCCATGGCCTCGCTCCTCTACTCCCGCGCGACGCTCGACCAGATCAAGCAGAAGGTCGGGCAGCTCGGCCAGGAGCCCGCGGACGCCGAGCTGCGCGAGCGCTACGAGATCCTGGAGATCCGCTACCACACGATCGCCGCCGGCATCTACACCGACGCGACCTGCGGCGCCGACCGCTGCGCCGCCCTCCCGCTGGTCGCCATCGCCGGCATCACGCTGGGCGTGGCCGCCTGCGCCTGGGCGGTCGCGGCCTACGAATACTTCGCCAACCTACGCGACCAGACGGCGCTGCTCGATCACGATCTCGACGCGCGGATCTGGGCGATGAAGAACAACAAGACCCTGCCAGCGCCGAACCTCGCGGCGGCCCCCGCTGGTCAGCCTCCGGGCAAGCCTCCCGATGATGAGGATCCAAGCTCGATCCTCGGCTGGCTGCTGCTCGGCGGCCTGGCGCTGACCGCCGCCGCCCTGACCCTGCCCGCGCTCACGAAGAAGGGGTGAACCATGGCCGAACAGAGCAAACGATTCCGTCTGCGCGTGGTCGGCGGGGCCGAGCAGGTCCCGCGCCTGCTCGCCGCCTACGGCCGGTCCTGCGACGGCGAGTTCGCGCTCGTGCTGCGCCCTCGCGAGGCGCGCGGCCTGCTCGTGCTCATCGCCGAGGAGCGCGCCGCGATCTGGCAGGCCGGGCCGCACGCGGACGTGCCCCGGCGCCCCACCGAGACCATCGCCATGAACAAGGTAGTGCCGAAGGTCAACGCCGAGAAGCGAGAAGACGACCTGCCGCCGCCCGGCCCCATCACCCTGCGCGGCGAGTGGGCGGGCGAGGTCGCCTGTGACGGCGGCAACCCCGTCGTCGTGTTGCGTCGAAAGCTGGCGACCTACGGGACGCTGGTGGTGCAGAGTGACCCAGTGCGCGGCTGGCGCTGGGCCTTTCACCGTCAGACCCAGTGGTTCACCGAGCACGGCGCGGCCGAGGGGGACGCGGAGACCACGCTGTCGGCCGCCATCGACGCCGGCATTCGGCAGGCCATGAAGATGGTCGCCGCCGCCTGCCAGGTGCGCGACACGGCACGGCGCGCGGCGATGGACCCGACCTACGCCGAGAAGCACCCGCTCAAGACCCGGAAGGTCGCCAAGGACCCGACCGAGCGCCTGAACCCGAAGGAGCCCCGGCCCGCGAAGGAGCCGAAGCCGGAGAAGGCGAAAAAGGAGCCCAAAGCCGAGGAGAAGCCGAAGCGCGCCCGCAAGCCCGAGCCCGCCTCCAACGCGCCGGCGCCGCTGCACGCGCCTGTGCCGCTCCCCCCCGTCCCGGCCAACACCGACGATCTCGCGCGCCTGGTGGGCGAGGTGCAGGCCGAGGCCGACGCCATCAAGGCCCTTCGCTCACGCCCCTGGGCCGCCGAGGATCGTCAGATCCCTGACAAGCTCTCTGCATGGTTCAAGAACTACAAGCTGGCCGGCATCGCCAGCGAGCTGGATCAGATGCTCTTCGAGCTGCGCACGGGCACGCCGCGCGACGTTGCCGGGGACATCTCCAAGCTCGTCGAGCGCGTCGAGGGCTCGGGCCTGCCGAAGGCCGTCACCGACGAGGCCCGCGAGAAGTTGCTCGCCGTGCAGCGCGCCGCCGAGCGCGAACCCATGCCGATGGAACGGGCGCGCCGCCTGGTCCGGTATGCGATGCGCATGATCGACTCAAAGCTCTGCCAGGGAGAGGAGCGCGAGCAGGCGGTCGCGGCACTCCAGAAGGCGGTCAACACCTACGAGAACGCCCGCGAACAGATGCTGCTCGAAGCGAGCGCCGAGGTCTCCCGCGACGAGCTGCGCAAGATCGCCGAGAGCGTCTCCCTGTCCGCCGCCAAGGTCGCGCGCGCCTGCGGTCGCGGCCAGCAGACCATCCTCAAACCTCGTGCCCCGAATTCGGCGGCCCCCGTGCCCGCTCCCTCCGCTGAGGCCCCGAAGAAGCGCGGTCGCCCTCGCAAGCAGCCCGAGGCCGAGGCCGAGGCCGTGGACCCGGCCAAGGACGCCGCGGCCATGGACGCGCTCGAAGCGCGCCTCGAACAGTTCCTCGCGAAGCGGAGGAAGACCGCATGACCACGCTGAACGAAGACGCCGAGCAGCTCCTGGATCTGCTGGAAGAGACCCTGACCCTGACCCCGCCCCCTGGCGTGAGCGCCGGCTACATGGGCGGCTTCTTCCGGCGCAACCGGCCGCGCCTGCTGAGCTTGCTCGCGCGCGTGCTGGAGGCCGACGACGAAGACGCGGCCCCGCCTGCGAAGCCTGCCGCCAACACCCCGCCCGACCTCTGGACACCAGGCCAGCGCACCGCCGCGAACCTCAAGGCCATGGAGATCCTGGCCCGCAAGTCGCCCGAGCAGATCACGGCCCAGGACCGCGCCGCGCTCGCGCTCTACTCCGGCTGGGGCGGGCTGAGCATCGAGAAGGTCAAGGCCCGCTTCCCCGAGGGCGCGATGTCGCCCGAGCAGCGCGGCCTCATCCACGAATACTACACGCCCACGAAGGTCGCCGCCGAGGTCGCCCGCGTCGTCTCGCCGCTGCTGCCTGGCTTGCAGAGTCGCAACGGCCGCGTGCTGGCCCTGGAGCCCTCCGCCGGTATCGGGCGCTTTGTGCGCGCGCTCTCCGGCCCCGAGTTCGAGTCCATCGACTGGCTGGTCGTCGAGTGGTCCGCGCTGTCCGCGAAGATGCTGCAGGTCCTGCGCCCGGACATCGACGTGTTCCAAGGCCCCTTCGAGCGTTGGGTGCGCGAGCGCGGCCCCAAGGTCGCCGGCAAGCTCAAGCTGGTGGTCGCGAACCCGCCCTATGGTGCGCGCGGCGCGTCCGTCTCCGAGGACCCGGCGCGCGAGTACCGGGAGAAGGCGGCCTACGCCTACTTCCTGCGGCGCGGGCTCGACCTGCTGGCCCCGCGAGGGCTGGGCGTCTTCCTCATCCCGGCCGGCTTCTTGACCGGCCGGGCGCCGCATATCGAGAAGATGCGTCTCGGCGTCTTCCGCCGACACCACCTTTCGGCCGCCTTCCGGCTGCCCAGCGAGCTGTTCGCGGGCGCCAACATCGTCACCGACCTGCTGTTCTTCCGCGCGCGCGGCCTGGAGCTGCCCGAGATCCCGCGCGAGGAGCGCTACCTGATCGACGGCGACTACTTCAAGCGGCACCCAACCCACATCCTCGGTCGCGAGGTCGGCCAGGACGAGGGCGCGGACCAGCCCGCGAAGTTCTACCGCTACGCGGTCGAGGGCACGTTCACGCGCCTGCCCTCGTTCTACGAGCGCCCCATCTGCGCCGCCTGCGCCGTGGATGAGCGCGAGGCCGAAGACGAGGATCGCACCTCCGTCTTCGTGAGCACGGCCGGCGTCGTGCGCCAGGTCCGCGACGACACCGAGGCCCTGTCGGAGAAGCACGCCCACGCCGTGGCGCTCGGCCTGCGCGTGGACCGCTACCTGACCCTGCTCTCGTCGGGCACCAGCGAGGAGCCGCCTCAGCTCTGGGGCGAGCTGCACACCGCGCTCACCGGCTGGCGCCAGCGCCACGGCAACCCCTGGATGGATCTCGGCATGGTCGCGCTCGCCCGCCCGCCGCGCTCGCTCACCGGCGCCGAGCGCTTCCTGAGCGCGTTCACGAAGCTCGGGGAGCTGATCCCCGGCCTCCAGATGCAGCCGACGGTAACACGACGTTACAGCGGCAGAAACAACGACCCGATCG
>CAZKWG010000297.1:0-9015 GCA_964556105.1 uncultured Enterobacterales bacterium
GAGGCCGCCTGGCTGCCCCCGGGGAGCGTGACGCGCACGCGCGAGCTCAGCTTCGACCCCGAGCGGGAGAGCGTCGTCGGGCGCACGATCACGCGCTACGGGACGTTGATCCTCGATGAGCGCCCTGACCACAGCCCAGGCGACCCGGCCGAGACGGCGCGGCTCCTCGCGCAGGCGGCCCTGGTGGCGCCGGAGCGGGCGCTGAACCTGGACGAGGACGCGCTGCAGCTCCAGGCGCGGATCCGCTTCCTGCGCCGGAGCGCGCCAGAGCTGGAGCTGCCCGACCCCGACGATCTCGCGGCCCTGCTCCCCGAGCTCTGCCAGGGCCGCCGCGCCCTCTCCGAGCTTCGCGCCCTCGACCTCGGCGAGGCCCTGCTCGCGCGCCTCAGCTGGCCCCAGCGCCAGACCCTCGACCGCATGGCGCCCGACCGCTACCCCGTCCCCAGCGGCAGCACGGTGCGCCTGGACTACCCGAGCGAGGGGCCGCCCGTGCTGGCCGCGCTCTTCCAGCAGCTCTTCGGCATGAAGCAGACCCCGCGCCTCGCCGACGGGCGCGTCCCCGTCCTGGTCCACCTCCTGGCGCCCAACCACCGCCCGGTCCAGGTCACCGCCGATCTCGCCAGCTTCTGGGCCAACACCTACGCGCTGGTGCGCAAGGACCTGCGCGGGCGCTACCCCCGCCACGCCTGGCCGGACGACCCGCTCACCGCCATCCCGGAGGACCGCCCGCGTCGGCGAACGCCGCCCGCGGGTTAAGGCCCCGCACCAGGGAGCCCGCATGACCGCCGTCCTCGTCGTCCTCGCCGCCGCGCTCGCCGAAGAGCCCACGCCCCGCCTCGCCGCGACCGCCGCGCCCTTCCCGGACGACGCCTGCGGCGCGCTCACGGCCCTGCCGCAAGATCCAGTGCCCTCGCCCATGCTGGCGGATCGCCTGCGCCTCACCCTGCCCCAGGGCACGGCGCGCTCGGATCTCCCGAACAACGTCATGAGCGCCAGCGTGGCCGACCAGAGCGGCAGCCTGTACTTCGTCGAGGACGGCCAGGACCGCATGGGGGTCGTCGCCAACGAGACCTTCCAGCTCGCGGGCCAGGACTTCGCCGGCGCGGCGCGCGCGTATCTCGCCGATCTGCCCCCCGAGGGCGCGCCCTGGAACCTCGCCCCCCTGCCCGTGGCCAGCGACAGCGTCCAGGCGATGGCCTACTGGCCGGGCCAGCTCATCGTGGACGGCGACGCCGACGTCTGGGCCCTGGGCGTGCTCTACGCGCTGCCCGACGGCGGCGTGGCCCACGTCTCCTTCCGGCTGGACACCGCCACCGCCTCGCATGGGCTCGGCTGCACCGGCTACGCGCTGAAGCTCGCCGCCACCGCCGTCCCCGGCGACCGCCAGCTCACGCGCGCCCCGCACGAGGAGACCCTCGCCGCCACCGCCGCCCAGTCGCTGCACCTGACCCTGCCCGCCGACATGGTCGTGCTGCCCCAGCCCGGCCCTGACTTCCAGGTCTTCTACGTCCTGCCGCTCACCGCGCTCGGCGCCGCCTCGCCCTCGCTCGGCGTCTATGTTGGGCCCTACCCCCAGGACCTCGAGCCCACCAACCTGCCCGACGTCAAGGGCAGGCTGCTCGGCAAGAAGGGCGCCTGGTCCGCGTCCGAGGCGCTCGCGCCGGACGGATCGGGGGTCGCGCTGCGCCTGGAGCGGCGCCTGGAGATCAAGGCCAAGAAGGACGAGACGCCGCTCTATGTTCACGTCTTCATCGCGGCCAACACGCAGGCCGAGCTGGACGCGCTGAGAGCGGTCGCCGAGGGGATGCGTTGGGAGAAGGTGGCGCAGGCCGACTGAGCGCGATCCGGCGCAGGTCAGGCCGCCCCCCTACTTCCCACTGCGCTCCGCGCGGATCCGCCGCTTCAGCGCCTCCTTGTCCTCCGCCGTCAGGCTCTTGCGGATCTCCGCGTCGCCCGTGGGCTGGATCCCGCTCGGGCAGGAGACCGGCTCGTTGTTGCTGGGGGTGCCGAACTTCCACAGCTTCGCGCCCGACTCCAGGCGGAAGGTGGTGGTGCCGCAGTAGCACTTCGGGCCGTAGTTGTGGCAGACCTTGCCGTCCTGGAACAGGGTGCCGCTCGTCACCTTGTAGTTCGCGTCATGGGTGGTGGTGGTGCCGTCGCTCCAGGCGACGTCGACGCTGCCCGACTGGTTCGAGGTCGTGCTGCCCTGGCGCACCTCGCTGGTGGCCTCGACGTCCCAGACCTTGATGTCGGCGCGCGCCGTGCTGACGGTGTCCGTGCTCAGCGTGGGCGTCGAGCTGCCCATGGGGATCATCACGCAGCCGCTGAGGAGGGCGAGACAACCTGCGAGAGCGTTGAGCTGGAGCGACATTCTATCTCCTGGCGGAGCGGTGGCGGCGATCTCGAGTACCCCGCCTATCCTCAAAGCGCTCAGGGGTCTACATAGCCCAGCGCCTCGAGCGCGCCCTGCACCTCGGCGTCCGAGCCCGTGGGCCCCGCGGCGCCCTCGATGGGCAGCGGCACCGCCATCGTGTTCATGACCAGCCCCGCGCCCACCGCGCGGGCCGTCATCAGCGCGGCGCCCGTCGCGTCGCCGACCACCGGCATCTCCCCCTCGTCCCAGGTGGGCTCAGCGAGGACCTCCCAGCGGCCGATGCTGTCCAGGACCAGCGTGGCCCCCTGCACGGCCTCCGTCAGATCTCCGGCCGGCAGGACGAAGATCTCCAGCGTGCGCTCGTTCCCCGCGGGCCAGGCGAGCTGCACCACCTCGCCCTCGACGGTGACCGTGGCGGTGGAGGTCTCTGACGGCGTGGGCCCGACCCAGGCCGCCTCCACCCCGCCCGGCAGGGTGAGCGTGGCCCGCGTGGGGCGCTCGACCTGGGTGGGCGCGAAGCGCAGCGCGATCCGCACGGGCGTCCCGAGCGCCTCGGCCATGGCGCCGTGCAGGGCGGCGCGGGTCGCGTCCTCGGGCACCTGCGGCCGCGCCTCCTTCGGGTCCTTCTCGAGGTCGAAGAGCGACTCCTCGCCGTCCTCCACGATGAGCTTCTGCGCGCGATGGAGGGCGCCCCAGGCGATGTTCCCGTAGAGAGGCCGCCCGAACGCGATGGGGCGCTCGGCGAAGTCCTGGGCGCGGCTGCGGTCGGCCGCGGTCTGCAGGGGCCAGCCCTCCATCCCGCCCGCGTCCACGCCGGCCGCGCGGGCCAGGGTGGGGGCGACGTCCAGCAGGCTCACCGGCTCCGCGTAGCGCCCAGCGGGGATCCCAGGTCCCGCCAGGATCATCGGGATGTGGATCAGCTCGTCGTAGAGCGTGTGGCCGTGCTCGAAGCCGCCGTGATCCCACAGCTCCTCGCCATGATCGGAGAGCAGCAGGACGGTGTCGCGCGTCGTCGTGTCGAGGGTCTCGAGCAGGCGCCCAATCTGGCTGTCTACATAGGCCAGGTTGTTGTCGTAACGGTCGGTGATGAAGCGCCGCGCCTCCTTGGGGACGGGGGTGCGCAGCCGGCGCAGCTCGCGCAGGGTGAAGCGGTCCTTGGGCAGGTAGTCGGGGCGCAGGCCGGCGAAGCGGAAGCGCCAGAGCGGCGACTCCTTGTAGGGCAGATGCATGTCCATCAGGTGGAGCACGACGAAGGTGGGCCGGTCGGCGTGACGCTCGGCGAACGCCAGGGCGCGATCGACCTGCTCTCCGGCCCGCGCGAGGTTGAGCAGCCGGTAGAGCCCGAAGTCGCGGTCCATCTCGAACGCGCTCGAAAGGTAGCCGTTGGCCACGAAGAAGGCCGTGGCCCAGCCCTCCTCGGCGAGCCGGCCCTGCAGGGTCTCTACGCTGCCCCAGCGCTCGGGCACGACGCCGCTCAGCATGGTGCGCGCCGAGGGCAGCGTCCAGGGGGCGACGGAGCGAGCCTGCTCGAAGACCGCCGCGCCCTGCGCCCAGGCGTCGATGGCCGGCGAGGTGGGGCGCGTGTAGCCGTAGAGGGAGAGGTGGTCGACGCGCAGCGTGTCCACGAAGACGAGGAAGATCCTCGGTGGATCGGCGACGGGGGCGTGCACGACGGGGTCCGCGAGGAAGACGTAGTCGCTGCGCGCGTCGCCGCCCGGCTCGGTGCTCAGGATGAGACGCGCCCGCTGCCCCCCGTATTCGGAGAGATCGACGCGAAGCGACCGGGGCTCGCCCACGGTGAGCGCGCGCTCGAGGAGGACGCGCGCCTCGTCCCCGCCCTCCGGGGCCACCGCCACCCGCAGGATCGCGCCGTCGGAGGGCGGCAGATCGGCCGTCTCCGGGGGCAGCAGCGTGGGCGCGAGGTCCAGCACCCCGCCCACGGGCACGTCGAGGGCGAAGACGGCGCGCGCCGGGGCAGGCAGGAGGAGGCCGTGCCGACCCGTGTCGTCCACATGCACGGTGCGGAAGGCGAAGTCCTCGGGCGCCCGCCCGCTCTCGACCCGGTTCAGGTCGGCCTCGCGCTCGGTCGCGCGGGCGTAGCGGATCAGGTACTGCCCATCCTCGGGCGGCCCCAGGCGCGCCAGACGCCGCACGCGCACGGAGCCCGAGCGGAAGGACCAGGTGTTCGAGGACCGCGCGGCGCCCGCGCCGCTGCGCACGGACAGCGGGACAGGCGGGTCGTCGGCCTGCGAGAGGTAGACATCGGAGGGCTGGGCGCCGAAGCCCAGCGCGCGCGGGCGCACAGGCAGGGGCGCCTCCCAGGTGCGCACGCCCCCCACCGTGGAGACGGCCCGCCAGGGCCCGGAGACCGGGACGAGCTCCGGCGCCGCGACCCCTTCGCGCGAGCCCTCCGGAAGGACGAGCTCGACGAGCTTCTCGGGGTGTCGGTCGAGGGCGACCGCGCCGCCGGACGCGCGCGCCGGCAGGACGAGCAGGCACGCCGCCGATCCCCAGGCGAGGAGCCGAAGAAGCGTTCTCGTCATCGCTCCGACCGTCATCGCGCCCACTTCACATGGGCGCCCCCGACCCGCAACGCGGGCCGTGAGGTGGCGCCACGGCACCGGCTATACTCCTGCACCCCTCATCGTGAAGGCCCCCCCATGCTCAACCGCGGCGCGCTGGTCGTCCTCGCCCTGAGCCTGCTCTTCGGCTGCGCCGCGCGACGGGCGCCGGCCACGGCGGCCAGCGAGCCCTCCACCACCTGCGCCAGCTTCGACGGCCGGAAGCTGGAGAGGCGGCTCGACCGCCGCACGGACTCGCGCGAGCTGGCGGGCAACGGCGTGACGCTGCTCGTGGACGGCGCGCAGTCCTTCGCGCGACGCGCCGAGAACGCCGAGGACGCCGAGCTCATCCTGGTCAAGACCTTCATCTTCACCGATGACGAGGCCGGGCGCGCCGTGGCCAGCATGCTGGCCAGACGGGCGCAGGCGGGGGCCACCGTCATCGTGCAGTACGACGTCAAGGGCAGCGCCGAGGGCTCGGGCGCGCTCCTCGATCTGGCGGCGAAGGCGGGAGACAAGCGCGGCCCGCCGCAGAAGAAGCTGATGGTCGAGCTCGCGGCGAGCGGCGTCCACGTCGTCCCCACCAACGCCCCGCGCCGCGAGCGGGGGATGGCGCGCTGGCAGGCCACGCGGGAGCGCACACAGCGGGACCTGGCCGATCTGACCCTGGCCGAGCGCCTGGTCGGCATCTCCAACCTCACCCACTTCGACCACGAGAAGTACTGGATCACCGGCCACCGCACCGCGGACGGCGGGGTCGAGCTGCGCGCCATCCTGGGCGGCCTGAACATCGCCAGCGAGTACGCGTATGGCGGGACGACGGCGGTGGACGCCGAGACCGGGCGCGGCGGCTGGCGCGACACCGACGTGGAGGTCCGCGGGCCGGCGGCGCGCGATGTCCTGGACCGCTACCTGGACCTGCTCGACCGGTACAAGGTCGAGATCCCCGGCTTCGACGCGGACGCCTGGTCGGTGGAGCAGGCCAGCGCCGGCGAGGCCGAGGTGCGCTTCGTCTGGAACCAGCCGGCCTTCGGCAACCGCCGCAGCGTCGAGCGCCTCTACCGGACGCTGATCAACGCCACCCCGGCGGGCGAGCCCATCGCCCTTCAGTCCGCCTACTTCGCGCCCGGCCGCCGCCTGCTGGACGACCTGAAAGACGCGCTTCGACGCGGCACCCCGCTGACCATCATGACCAACTCCCAGGACAGCGTGGACGTGCCCCTGGTCACCGACGCCAGCCTCGGCCTCTACGGGCGGCTGCTGAAGGTGGACCCCGAGGCGGCCCTCTACCAGTGGGTGCCGCGGCCCGAGACCGGCCACTTCACGATGCACTCCAAGGTGGCCAGCTTCGGGCGCTGTGGGCCGGTCATCATCGGCTCCGCCAACCTGGACGGCCTGTCCAGCGAGCGCAACTCCGAGAGCGTGCTCCTCATCGACGACCCGGCCTTGCGCGCGGCCTTCGACGCGATGATGCAGGCGGACCTGCACCCGAGCTGCGCCGACCGCGTCACCGCCGAGGAGGCGGCGAAGCAGGGGCTGGCGGTGCGGATCTGGCGACGGCTGATCTACAACGTGGGCTGGACCTGGCTGGGGGCGCGTTAGGCTCCGGCTACAGCGAGCGGCGCTCGCGCAGGGTGAAGGCGGGGCAGCGCACCTGGACCTCGGCCGCGACCAGGCGCAGGGCCTCATCGTCCTGCAAGCCCGTGATTTCGGCTAGATTAGCTAGCTCTTGCACGCCGTGGGCGAAGAGCGCCATCCCGACGTCCTCCTCGCGCCAGCCCGCCGCGCGCAGGCCCTGGGCGAGGCCGCTCTCCAGCGCGGCCTGCAAGCCGGACTGGAATTCTTCCCGGCCCAGCGTGCCGAGGGGAGCGCTCCGGGGCCGGGCGACGAAGACCACGCAGGTGTTCACCGCCACCGAGGCCACCGCGCGCGGGCGGGCGCGGCGCTCGACGCAGAGGGGCTGCGCGCTATCTACGTGCAGACCAGAAGCCCGGAAGGCGCGCACCAGGCAGCGCCAGGCGCCCAGCACGCCGTGGCCGAAGACCCAGCAGAGCACCCCGTCGGGCTTGAGCAGGCGCGCCGCCTCGCGCAGGACCACGCCGAGATCGTGGGTGTAGGCGTCGTCTGCCGCCGCCGCGCTCCCCGCTCGCTCGGCGGAGGCCACCAGCTCCGGCCCACCCCCGCCGCTGGTCAGCTCCGGCGCGAAGAGGGCGGGCTCCAGCGCGCCCAGCAGGAGGCGCTTCCAGGCGAAGAGGCAGTCCGCGAGCGCGCTGTAGTAGAGGTTGTCGTAGTAGGGCGGGTCGGTGACGATGGCGTCGAAGGAGGCGTCGGGAAGCGGCAGGCGCCGGGCGTCGGCCAGGAGGACGCGCGCCGGCCCCCGGCGACACCCCAGCGCGGCCAGGCCGGAGACGACGCGGTCCAGCTTGGCGTGCAGGTTGGCCGGGCCGTCCAGCAGCGGGTCCGTCTCGGCGAAGTCCCAGAGCATCGCCAGGCCCGGCCCGCAGAGGGCGCGCCCGACCTGCTCGTTCTGAGGGATCCACATGGACAGCCGACCGTTCCAGTCCACGAGCTGATCGATGAGCCCGGAGAGGGCGCCCATGACGAAGCGCAGCTCCTGGGCCGAGAGGACGGCGCGGAGCGTGTCCAGCTCCGCCCGCAGCTCGACGATGAGCGCGAGCAGGAGGGCGCGCTGTCGCGGGAGGAAGAGGTCCGCGTGGCTCTCGAGCCCGACCAGGGGCGGGTTGATGACGCCCGACCAGCGGGGGAGCCGGCTCGCGGGGAGCGCGCAGCCGAGCTGCTGGATAATCTCCGCCTCGAAGGCGGTGATCACCGCGGTGTCGGGCAGGGCGCGCGGGTCCGCCGGGCCATAGGCTTTGCCCACCCCGCTCCCCCGCGCCACCAGGGCGACCAGCGTGTCCTGGCAGCGCTGGACCGCCGGGGGCGCGTGCCGAGCGCCGCAGCGTGGACAGCCCAGGTCGCGCCGGCGAGGGGCGCGGGCGGGGTCGCTGGCCGCGGTCACGATCTCCGGCGTCTGCCCGCCCTCCTCGTCGCGATACGCCACGCGGATCAGCCGGCCAGGGCGCCGCGCCAGCCAGGGGCGGCGGCTCAACGAGAAGCGGTAGCCGCAGGCCGGACAGGCGAAGGTGTAGCTCCACAGATAGGCGACCGGGGCGCCGGCCGCGGGCTCGCCCGCCGCCGGCCGCAGCGGGAAGAGGGGATCGGTGCGCCGCCGCAGCCGCTCCAACACGCGCGCGCCGTGGAGCGCGACCAGCCCGCGCAGGGCCTCGACCCGGGCGGCGGGCGCGCTCTCCAGGTGGCAGCGCTGAAGGAAGACGGAGAGCTCGTTCAGATCGACGCTGGTGACGTCGGCGCCGAGGTTGGCGGCCTCGAGGCCGATGGTGCCGCCGCCGCCGAACATGTCCAGCAGCCGAGGGCGCTCGCCGCCAGCGCGGAGGAGGAGGCGCTCGGCGCGCGCGAGCAGCGCGTCCTCGGCGAGAGGCGTCGCGGCGAGCGCGTCCAGCAGGGCCAGGGCCTCCTCCTGCTCGGCGCCCGCCGGGCAGAGGGCGGCGAAGCAGAGGGCGCGCATGGCGCTGTGCGGGCGGCGCGCCCACCAGATCTGCGTGGTGTGGGCGGTCTCGCCGTGACCGTGGCGCTCGGCGGCGCCCGCGCGCGAGGCGGCGAGGGCCAGGCGCTCGAGGTCGATCAGCCGGCGCTCAGGCACGCTCGCCGGTGTAGCGCACCTGGGGGCGCAGGTCCTCGGCGGGCGGGGCCCAGGTGAGCGGATCCGCGCTGACCTGCTGGCCCGAGCGGATGTCGCGCACCTGATGGACGCCCGCGTCGTTGGCCGACGGCGGGAACCAGACGTAGGGGATGCCCTTGTTCGACGCGTACTGGATCTGCTTGCCGTAGGCCTTGCGGGCGTGGAAGACCTCGGTGTTGACGCCGCGGCGGCGCAGGGCGGCGGCGACGGCGTCCGCCTCGGGGCGAGCCTCGTCGTTGGCCAGGGCGACCAGCACGCAGGTGGGCGTCTGGCGGCTGACCGTGAGCTGGCCGGCCTCGAAGAGCACGCCGAGGATGCGG
>CAZKWG010000298.1:0-9013 GCA_964556105.1 uncultured Enterobacterales bacterium
ACCTGCGCCAGCCCTGGGATCTGGCCCCGAGCCCGACAGGGCAGCTCCTCGGGCGCGTCCAGGAGGGGCTGGCGGCCCGCCCCCTGGAGCGCCTGGACCTGGTGATCCTGTTCGGCACGGGCGGGGCCCGCGCCGACGGGCTGACGACGCTGCTGCTCAACCACCGCCAGCGCCTGGACCCTCGATGGACGCGGGTCCTGGTGTTGACGCCGAGCGCCGCAGGCACGGCCTCGGTGGTGGCGGAGGGGCGCTGGCGGCGACGCCCGTCGGACGGGCTCATCGCCGAGGCTGCGGCCGGCGCAGGGCTGAGCGCGACCGCCGAGGTGACGCCGGCCTCCCGGGCGATGGCCGCGGGCTGGCGCTCCGGGGCGATCGCCTGCTCCGCGGACGCGAGCCCGACGGCCTTGCTCGCCACGCTGGCCGCGCTGGACCGCGCGGCCGGGGAGGGACGATGGTGACACTGCTCCTGGGGGTCGCGCTGGCGGCGGACCTCTCCGGCCAGATCCTCACCGACCCCGAAGGAGAGCCCATCGCGGGCCTCACCGTGGTCGCCTGGAACCTGCGCGGCGACTACGTCTACACCAGCACCGCCGAGGACGGCACCTACACGTTCTCCGGCCTGGCGGCGGGCGGCTACCGCGTGCTGGCCTACACCGACGACCGCGACACCCGCGTCCCACGCTTCTTCCCCAGCGCCCGCACCTTCTGCGACGCGGCCCTGCTGATGGTGGACGACGACGAGGGCTTCACAGGGGTCGATATCGCGCTGCCCGTCGGCGCGACCCTGAGCGGGCGCATCGTAGGCCCGGACGGCGAGCCCGTCGCCGACGCCGAGATCACGGCGGAGGGCCAGGACGATCTGGACGGCCTGGAGCGCGAGACGACCACCGACGAGGACGGCGCCTTCACCCTGACCGGCCTGGACGCGCTGGAGAGCCTGGGGGGCGCCTGGCGCTGCATGGTGGAGGCCGAGGGCTGGCCGGATCAGACCCTGGGCCCGAGCTACGACGACGACGAGGGCACGCTCTTCGAGGTCGAGCTGGGCGAGACCACCGCGCTCGGCGACCAGACGCTGCTCGCTGGCATCGGCGTGACCGGCATGGTCAGCGGCCCCGAGGGTCCGGCGGCTTACGCCAACGTCCACGTCTACGCGTCGAGCCAGGTGCTCTCCGTGTTGACCGAGGAGGACGGCACCTACGCCGCGCAGGGGCTCCCCCCGGGCGAGGTGCTGGCCTGGTCGAGCGCCGCCGGCCTCGCCACGACCTATTTCCCCGACGCCGATCGCCCCGGAGACTACCTGGAGGCCCTCGACGAGGGCGCCACGCTGAGCGGCGTGGACCTGTTCCCTCCCCAGGAGTCGGTCTTCCGCGCCACGCTCGTACCCACAGTGGAGGTGGATCTCAGCGGCGTGACCGGCCTGCTGTACAACTCCACCCTGACCGTCGGATTCGGCGCGCGCGCCGAGGAGGATGGGGCCCTGGTCATCGACGGGCTGCACGGCGGGGACTACACGCTGTACCTGTTCTCCTCCGATGAGGGCTACGCCGACGACTTCGTCCGCGACGAGGCGGGCGAGCCCGTGGTCTACACCTTGGAGAGCGAGACCGACCACGACCCCGTGGAGATCGCCCTGACGCCGAGGGCCGTCATCCGCGGCGCCCTGGTGGACGAGACCGGCGCGCCCGTGGCCGGCGGGGCTGTGCTGGCCTGGCCCGCCGACGACCCAGACGCCGGCGCCGAGGTCGCCTCGGCGGACGACGAGGGGCTCTTCAGCCTGACCAACCTGGACGCCGGGCGCTGGATCGTCCAGGCGAAGTACAGCCCCCTCTGCCCGGCTGACCCCGACTGGGTCACCGTCTGGTACCCGGGGGACGTCGTCTACGAGTCCTACGCGGGGGCCATGACCCTCGCCGAGGGTGAGCAGGTTGCGGATCTCGTGTTCACCCTCCCGCGCGACTGGGACGCCGACAGCATGGGCGACGCCTGGGAGGCGGAGGAGGGGCTGGACCCCGATCGGGACGACGCCGAGGAGGACCCGGACGGCGACGGGTACACCAACCTCGACGAGTACCTCCTGGGGACCGACCCCACCATCGATGAGGCAGATGGAGACGGCATCATCGGCGAGGGCTGCGGGTGCGGTGGCGGGAAGAGCGCGGCGCTGCTGCTCCTGCTGGGTGTTCTAGCTCCCTTGCGGCGGCGGCGGGCATGCGTCGTCGGGTCCTGATCGGGCTGATCATCGGCGCGCTGGCGCTCGTGCTGGCCCTGTGGGGCGTCCCGCTGGGCGAGCTGCGCGCCGCCATGGCCCGCGCCGTCCTGGTCTGGCTGATCCCCGTCGCCCTGATCTTCTTCATGCAGCAGCTCCTGCGCTCCCTGCGCCAGGGCCTGCTCCTGCACGGGGCCGCCGCGCCCGGCCGCGGCCTCCCGCTACGCCAGAGCCTCAGCGTGCTGTGCATCAGCTTCCTCTTCATCAACACGCTGCCCGCGCGCCTCGGCGAGGTGGTGCGCCCCACCCTGCTCTGGGAGCGCCACGGCGTCCCGCTGGGCCGCGGCGTCGCCATGGTCGTCGTCGAGCGCGCCCTCGACCTGGCCAGCGCCATCGCCATGCTCGCCCTGGTCGCCTTCTTCGTCCCCACCCCCAGCCACACCCTGCACATCCAGGGCTACGCCATCGACTGGGTCGAGCTCGGCCGCACCGCCGCCACCGTCGTCCTGCCCGGGATGCTCGCCGCCCTGCTCCTCCTGCTCGTCGGCGGCCGCACGCTGGTGAGCTGGGCCTCGCCGCGCCTGCCATCGCTCCCCACCTGGGCCCAGCGCCCCAGCCGCCTGGCCATCGGCTTCTCCGCCAGCTTCGCCGACGGCCTCGCCGCCGTCCGCACCCCCGGCCGCGTCACTGCCATCCTCGCGCTGACGGCCCTGACCTGGTCCTTGTCGGGCCTCATGTTCGTCTGCAGCGCGCATGCCTTCCACGCCGCCGACCGCATCGGCTACGGCGAGGGCGTCGGCCTCCTGAGCATCACCATGCTGGGCACCGCGCTGCCCTCCGCGCCCGGCTTCGCCGGCACCTACGAGGCCTTCCTGCGCGGCGGGCTCGCCCTCTTCGGCGTCTCCGGCGGCGACCGCGACGCCGACGCCGTCGCCTTCGCCCTGGTCCACCACTGGTACGTGTACGGCGTTCAGGCCTGCACGGCGGTGTTCTTCCTGGTCGTGGACCAGGTCAGCCCGGCGGCGCTGTGGTCGAAGGCGGTCGCGCGCTGGCGTGACGCGGGGCGCGAGGCATGAGGACAGGGTCGGCGCTGGCGCTGGCGTGGCTCGTCGCCTGTGGCGGCGGGACGCCCGAACGTTTCGAGGACTGCGACGACCTGGACTGCCAGACGCGCTGGGTCGTCGCGCGCTGGGAGACCAGTCCGGACGCCGTCACGCAGGCGATCGGCAGCCTCTCCGATCCGGTCGCGCGCATCGCGCTGGTGCGGGAGGTCGGGAGAGCCTGGCCGGGGCGAACGGGCGCGCTCTGCAGCCTCGTGCCCTCGGGAGACGCCGCCGCGGCCTGCAAGGCGCAGAACGAGCGCCCCCACCTCGCGCAGGTCAAGATCCAGGATCTCGCGAACGCCTCCACAGAGCAGGATTCGGACGTCCACGGCTTTCATTTCGATCGCCCGCTCCCCTCGCCCTGGCGCGACGTGGCGGCGGACCACGCCTCCTGCGGCGGCGAGCTGCTGGCCTGCCAGACCGCCGCGACGCAGCGCGCGCAGGACGGCGATCTTCGTGGCGCCGCGGCGACCTGTCAGGCGCTCGACGTGCCCGCCGAGCGCGCGAACTGCTATTTCAAGGCCGCAGAGACCACGGCCAGCCTGAAGGGCGCGCAGGGGGGGCGCGGCGCGTCCCTGTGCCTGGGCGCGGCCAGCTTCGCCGGGCGATGCCTCTCCCACGTGGTCGAGCAGATCGGGACGAACGCGCCGCGCGCCGGCTCCGAGGACCGCAGCGGCTGGGCGGGCGTGGCGGAGGCCATCGAGGCGGCGCGGGCGGCGATCCAACCCGCCGACGCCGCGCTCTCGCAGGAGGTGGAGGCGCAGGCCTGGGCCTACGCGCTGAGGGTCTCCTTCGCGCAGGAGCTGGAGCCGAGCGCCCTCCCCTTCGCGCTCGTTCCTCCGTCGGCGGCTCCCCATGCGCGGGCCGCGCTCGCCTGGAGGCTGTGGAACCTGGAGGGGCTCCAGACTCGCGACCTCGCCGCCTGGGAGCTTCGCCTGCGGGACGTGATGGCCGATCAGAGCACCCGCCGTCCCCGCAAGGACGAGCGCACCAAGGTCAGCCACCTGGTTCGCGATCTCTGGGAGGAGGACCTCCCCGGCGAGGAGGTCTTCACGAAGATCACCTATCTGGGCTCCGCCAGGCGCGCGCTGGCCCCGGAGCCGGAGGCCGACCTGCTCGTCTGTCTGCTCGAGGCGGCCGCGCGCGCCCAGGGCAACAACAAGGCCATCCTCGCCGAGGCGCTCACACACCCGGATCCGGTCGTCCGCTGGACCGCCGCCCGCCTGCTCGCCACGATCGCGCCCAACCACGGGGCGCTTCGTCGCCGGAGCGCCGATCCACGGGTTCAGGCGCGCCTCGGGGAGCGTTGAGGGTCGGGCCGCCCTCGGCTCACCGGCGTTTCGCCCACAACGCCAGCACCGGCAATCCCCGCTGATAGAACTTCCGCTGGTAGTTCGTGATCACGTCGTCCTCGCCCCACGGCGCGCCCTTCGCGCGGATATCGTCCGTCTCACCAACGATCTCGAAGGGCTGCCCCACGAGGCTCTCCCGCAGCAGCTCCACGTTGGGGGCGTAGTCCGTCTTCAGGCGCAGCTCGGCGCCGGGCATGAGCGCGCGCGCGGCCCAGGCGGTGAAGAAGGGGCCGAGCAGGCGCTTGTCCGCCTGATTCTCTTTGGGCCAGGGGTCGGGGTGGTTGACATAGAGGCCGGACAGCGTGCCCGGCAGGAACAGGTCGTCCAGGCTCCAGGCGTCGTAGCGGGCGATTCGGGCGTTGCTGAGCCCCTTCTGCTGGATCTTCCGCGCACAGAGCACGACCCGCTTGTAGCGGATCTCCACGCCGACCCAGTCGCGCTCCGGGTGCAGCGCGGCCATCCCGGAGAGGAAGAAGCCGTTGCCGCTGCCGATCTCCAGGCACAGCGGCGCCTCGCGGCCGAAGAGCTGATCCCAGCGACCGCGCCACTGCGGCGCCTCCGTGGCGGTGAGCACGGGCGGGCCGATCTCGCGGTGCAGCTGGATGTAGGGGTTCAGCTCCGGGTGAGCCGACTCCTCATCGTTACGGTCACGGAACGGGAAGCGCTGCCGAGGGTGGTGCTCGCTCACGCGGCCTCTCCGGGTTGATTGGCCTTCCAGGTGGCGCCGTCGCGGTAGAGCTCCTTCTTCCAGACGGGCACCCGGGCCTTGAGCGCCTCGATGGCGGCGCGGCTGGCCTCGTAGGCCTGGGCCCGGTGAGGCGAGGCGACGGAGATGACGACGCTGGGCTCGCCCAGGGCGACGTGGCCGGTGCGGTGGACGATGGCGACGCGCGCGGCGGGGACGCTCACGCGGATCTCCTCGAGGATGCGGAACATCTCCGGGAGGGCGAGCTCCGGGTAAGCCTCATAGGAGAGGCCCAGCACGGCCCGCCCCTCGAAGTGGTCGCGGGCCACCCCGGTGAACGTGATCAGCGCGCCGGCCCCGGTCCAGGCGACCGCGCGCTCCACCGCCGCGACGTCGATGGGTCTCGCCGTCAACGCGACCATCAGCCACCTCCAACGGGCGGAATGAAGGCGACCTCGTCCCCCTCCGCCAGCGCCTGCCCCGGAGGAGCCCAGGCGTGGTTCACCGCGAACATGACCGGCAGGGCGCCCTCGCGGCCAGGCGGGAAGAGCGCGGCGTAGAGCGCGCTCACGGTGGTGCCCTGCGCGACCTCCACCTCTTCGGCGGAGGTGCCGCGCCGCTCGCGGAGCACGGCGAAGTGGCGGACCAGCACCTTCATACCCGACCCTCGGCCGCGCCTTAACACGTCCCCTGTCGCGAGGGCCGCGCGCGTGGCATCATGCGCGGATGCGCACCAGCGGCCTCCTCCTCACCCTGCTCCTCACGGGCGCCTGCGCGTCGGACGAGCCGGTGCTGTCCGGAGTCCCCGAGCCGGGCGCGGCGACGGCCGGCTCCGACGCGCCCGAGGCGGAGGGCGCCAGCGAGCTGTCCGCCCCGCTGCTCACCGAGCAGCAGCCCAAGGCCTATCAGCGCGCGGAGGGCGTGATCATCGACGTGCGCTTCCTGGGCGGCAAGGCGTACAAGGAGGTCCGCGACATCCTGGCCGACCAGCTCGGCCCCCTGCTCAGCAGCGCCGACCTTCCCGCCGATGGCGGCCGGGAGATGGTCTTCGAGCGCGGGACGCTGCGGCTGGTCGACGATCAGATCATCCGGGTGCGCGTGCCCCTCGAGCCCCCCCTGCGACGAACCGCCGCCCTGGCGGCGACCGGCTTTCCTCCTGCCACGGGGCGCTACGTCACCCTCCACAGGGAGTACCGGCTGAACCATGAGTGGGGATTTCGCCGAATCCGTCTCATGCGCGAAAACCGCTCTTCTGAGCTGGTGAATGTCGTGGACGCCTGGGTCCGCGTGCCCGGAGAACAGAGCGCGCAACGTTGACACGGCCGCCGTTCCCCCTACAATTTGAACAGGGCAGGACAGAGGTGGTCGGGATGCGTATGCCACGCCACCACATCGCCGCGTCGATCCTTCTCGTGTTCGCCTCCACGTCCGGGTGCACGAGCGAGTCGAGCCTTGTCAAAGAAGGCGAGGAGATCCGCGAGCCCGTCGAGCTCGAGGAGACCTTCCTTCAGGCGCCACAGTCCAAGGTAGACATCCTCTGGGTGGTGGACGACACGAGCTCGATGGCCGACGAGCACGCGGCCCTGGAGAGCGCCTTCGCCGTCTTCGCCAGCACCTTGAGCGGCCTCGAGCTGTCCTGGCAGATGGGCGTGATCACCACCGACATCTCGGGCGGCGACGCGGGCGTGCTGCGCGGCGACCCCTGGATCCTCACGCCGACCCTGGCCGACCTCGAGGCCGAGCTGCAGGAGGCCGCCGCGGTCGGCACCGACGGCTCCTCGCCGGAGGCGGGCCTGGGAGCGGCCTTCCTCGCGCTGTCCGAGCCGCTCCGCTCGGGCGACAACCGGGCCTTCCGGCGCGACGAAGCCTCCCTGCACGTCGTGATCGTCTCGGACACCGACGACGACAGCGCCGACGTGCTCGGCGACGAGCCCGCGGCGGCCTTCGCCACCTTCCTCGCGGAGGAGGCCGAGCGCAGCGGCCAGCCGGCCATGCTCTCGGCCATGGTCGGCGACGCTCCCGACGGCTGCACCTGGGACGGCGGCAGCGCGGAGGCCGGCGCCCGCTACCTGGAGGTCGCCGCGGCCACGGGCGGCGCCCAGGCCAGCATCTGCTCGCCCGACCTCAGCGCGGTCGCGGCGAACCTGGGCGACCTGAGCGCGGTCTGGCCCGACACCTTCGCCCTGCAGGCGGTCCCCGATCCCGACTCCGTGCGCGTGTGGGTGGACGACGAGCGGCTCAGCGACGGGTTCGCCGTGGTTACAGATCCCTCACAGATCGTCTTCGACGCCCCCCCAGCGGCGGGCGTGGAGATCCGGGTGCGCTATGAGGTGGCGGAATGAACGTCCTCCTCCTCATCACCGTCAGCGCCTCGGCCGCCACGGAGCCGCTCGTCTCCTGGACGCTGGACGACTCCGACGGTGGCTTCGCCGCCTATGGCGAGACCTCGCAGTGGCAGTGGGGCGAGCTGCCCGGCGGGCCGGCCACGGCCGAGCACACGACGGCCTGGGGAACGGGGATCGAGCGCCCTTATCTCAACGACACGACCGACTACCTGCAGCTCTCCAGCTTCGATCTCTCCACCTCCGCCCGGCCCGTGCTGCGCTTCTACCACTGGTACGAGGTAGACGCCGACGGGGACGCCGGCTGGGTGGAGGTCTGGGACGCCAGCGTCTGGTCGCGCCTGGAGCCGATCTACGACTACCCGACGGACGCCGGCTACACGGGGAGCTCCAACGGCTGGCACCTGGCCTGGTTCGACCTGCGGGGGGTGACGGACACCACGCACATCCGCTTCGTCTTCTCCGCGGACAGCCGGGTCGCGCTCGCCGGCTGGTTCGTGGACGACATCGACGTGCTGGACGGCGATCCCGTGCCGCCCTCCATCGAGGTGGACGTCGCGCCGGACGACACGCAGGACCTCGACGGCCCCTACGCGGTCGAGGCCTGGATACAGGACGACCTGCTGACCCCCTCCGCCGAGCTGCGCTGGACCACCGGGACCGACTCCGGCTCGGTGGCGATGGAGGAGACCCTCCCCGGCCTGTTCCGCGGGGAGATCCCCGGCCAGCTCCCCGATACCACCGTCAGCTGGCGGATCGTCGCCACGGACGGCTCCAACGAGGCCCTGGCGCCGGAGGTGGGCGCGTCGAGCTTCCGGGTCTACCTCGCGGCGCCCACCGCGCTCACGGGACCCCAGGGTCGCGTGGTGGGCACCCAGACCTCGCTTTCCTGGACCGCGCCGGAGAGCGATCACCCGGTCCAGAGCTACCGCGTGTACTGCAACGGCGAGATCGTGGCCCTCTCCGAGGACACCACGGCTCAGGCGGCGATCTGCTCGAGCGCGGCCTCCTTCGAGGTCAGCGCCGTCTACGAGGCCGGCGAGGGCGACCGCTCGGATCCGCTCTCGCTCGACGCCTTCCTGCCGAGCGTTGACGCGCTCTCGCCCGCGGTCGCCTGGCAGGGCGACCACCTGCGGCTCACGCTGAGCGGCACCTACCTCCTGCTCGCGGAGGGTGAGGTCTCGCTGGATCTCGGCGACGGCGTCACGGTGGACGCGGTCGAGGTCATCGACGCCGAGAGCGCCATCATCACCGTGCACATCGACGCGGACGCCGAGACCGGCCTTCGGGAGGGCCAGCTGCAGGTCGGCGACGCCAGCCTCCCC
>CAZKWG010000299.1:0-8997 GCA_964556105.1 uncultured Enterobacterales bacterium
GCAGGACTCTGGGCCCCGCAGGTGCAGGAAGGCCGCCGTGTACGCGGTGAGCACGGCCTCGAGCTGCTCCTCGAGCTCGCCCACGCGGCTGCCGTTGCTCGACCCGAGGTCGGCGTGCAGCAGCGTGTCGAAGGCCCCGCTGGAGAGGAGGGGCGGCTCGGCGTCGCCGAGCTGGTTGGCCAGCGCCTCGCGGAAGCGGGTGACGGCCTCCTTGCGCGCGCCGACCGGACCCACCTTCATGCGGATGGGGCGATCGAGCTCGAAGAGGAGGATCTGCGCGCCCTGGTTGCAGGTCTCGACGATGCGATCGCCCTCGGAGCTCGGGTTCGGGTCGAAGCCCATGCGCATCAGCGCCCGCCCCATGGTGCGCGGGTGGGTGGAGTTAACGGTGTTCACCTGGTACTCGTCCAGGTGGTGCTGGCCGAAGTGCTGCTGCAGGAGCACGTCGCAGGGGCGACGCCCCGTGCTGTTCTCGACGATGACGGGGGCGTTGACGGCGACGATGGCGCCGGAGCGCCCACGGCTGCGCGCGATCCAGCTCAGGATGTCCTCGTGCGCGCGCAAGGAGACCGTCGATTGGACGATGACGCCGCCGTCGGGCGTGACCTCGAGCACCGCGCCGCCGGAGGAGTTGCGGGGCGCCCATGCGAGGTCGAGGCCGAGGTAGCGGAAGGATCGAGGGGTGGGCATCCGGTCCCTGCTGTTCGAAGGTGGGTTCCCGTGACTGTAATCCGAACCGGTGGGCGATGCTCACGCGGCGGCGCAGCACAGGGGTCGTCCGGGGAAGTAGCTCACCCTGGGCTCCCCTACAAGCCGCGCCGGGCGGGCGATACGATTTAGCTTTGTCGCTCCCGGGCGCCGCCGCTGCTCGTGGAGACGCTGTCCAGGAGCGCGTCGGCGCGGGCCATCGCCCAGGCCACGGCGGGCAGCGCGGCGAAGGCGCTCCGGTGCTCTCCGGGCGTTCGCGCCTCGATCTGGCGGGCGATGGCGCGGGCCTCGCGGCGGGCCTCGTCGCTGCCCACGGCGTGCAGGACGGCGAGCAGCACGAAGAGATCGCGGCTGGAGCGGGCCTCGCTCTCGGCGGAGTGCAGGACCTCGGCGTCGCCGCCCACCCGCGCCCCGTGCAGGAGCAGCCGCGCGGTGAGGCTGCGATCGCCCGATCGCCCCAGCACCTCCATCGCCCGCGTCAGCGCGTCGGCGTCGGCGGTGAGCACGCCGGACATGCCGAGGCTGTAGGCGCCCAGCGCGTGGAAGCCGACGGCGAGCGCCTCGGACTCCGCGGCCTGAAAGGAGGCCAGCGCCGCCTGGTGATCCCCCAGGCTCATGCGCAGCTCGCCCTGGATGAGGCGGTAGGCGAGGCGGATGTGGGCGGCGGCGTCCGGCTCCAGCGCCACGCGGGCGCTCTTCAGCAGGGCGCTGGCCTGGGCGCGCGCGCCGATCTGCAAGAGGATCGAGGCGCGGCCGATCTCGGCGAGAGCGCGGTCATAGGGCAGCGCGGAGAGGCGGGCGATGGTGTCGGCCTCGCTCAGGTTCTCCAGGGCCAGTCGGATCTCGCCCAGCCGAAGCCGGATCTGCGAGATGCGGTACAGGACGTGGATGAGGCGCGAGGGCATGGTGCGCGCCCGCAGGAAGGCCACCTCCTGCTCGAGGTGGCGGATGGCGTCGTCCAGGCGGCCGGCCTCCGCCAGCAGCAGCCCCAGGCCGCCGTGGGCCATCGCGGCGTACTCCCGCTGGCCCTGCGCCATGCCCTCGTCGATGCACTGGTGATAGCGCGCCGCGGCGAGATCCGGCTCGGCCCCCACGCGATGGGCGTTGGCGGCGGCCAGCAGGGCGCGCGGGCGGATGGGGTGCGTGGGCAGGTTGGCCAGCAGCGAGAGGGCCTGCTCGGCCATGGGGACGGCGCCGGGGCCCTCGTGCTCCTGCGCGTGCAGCTCGGCCAGCAGGACCAGGACGCGGGCGCAGAGCGCGTCGTCGCTCAGGCCGCGCGCCAGCTCCAGCGCCGCGCGGAGGGTCGTGCCCGCCGCCTCGGTGCGCCCGGTGAGGGCCAGCGCTTCGCCGCGGGTCACGGCGATGCAGGTCGTCGTGTGGATGTCGTGGTTCGGCTGCTGCGCGGCGCGGTCGAGCACGTCCAGGGCCTGGGACGGCTGCCCGCTGGCGCAGAGCTGCTCGCCGAGCTGCAGGAGCGCGCTGGCCGAGCTGTCCGGACCCGCGCCGAAGGCGGTGTGCCAGGCCAGGCGCGCGTCCCGCCAGCCCTCGCGCGGCAGCCGGCTGAGCGCGCGCGCCAGACGGCGATGAACCTCCAGCTGGCGCGACTCGGGCGTCTGGGCCAGCACGAGCGCGCCGACCGCCGGCCGCCGCAAGGAGATCCACTCCTGGGCGTGGTTGAGCTCGATCTGCACGAGGCTCTCCCGCGCCAGGGTCGAGGCGCTCAGGCCGGAGAGATCGGCGCCCGCGGCCTCCAATGCGGCCCGGAGCGGCAGGGCGTCCCCAGAGACGGCCAGCACCTCCAGGAGGGACTGCGCGTCCTCTGGCAGACGGAGCAGCACGTCGCCGAAGAGGCGCGCCAGGCCCAGCGTCGGGACGATGCCCCCCACGCGGTCGAGCTGCCAGACCGGCTCGCCCTCGTCGGAGACGCCGACGTGACGCAGCGCTCCCCGGTTGGCCAGCTCGCGCGCGGCCAGCGCCACCACCGCCGGCAGCCCGCCGCTCATCCGGTGCAGGTCCTCGGCGAGGCCCGAAGGGACGCCCTGCGTCCCCAGCATCCCCACGAGCATGGCGTGGGTCTCGTCCTGGTTCAGCGGGCGCAGGTGGACCAGATAGGCCTGGAGGCCCGGTGGCATGTCCACCCCGGTGTAGAGGGCGGCCAGCATGCGGTTGGGGCGGAGGATCCGCGCGAAGACCGCGGCGGCCTCGGGGCTGCACTGCTCGACGCTCTCCACCAGGATGAAGAGCGGACCCTCCGCCGCGAGATCGGCCACCGAGGCGGCGATGATGTCGGGCTCGGGATCGATGTAGGCGCTCATGATCTGCGAGAGGTCGCGCGCGAGCTGAAGCAGCGGATCCGTGGTCATCGAGCGGTGGTTGCAGCGCACGGCGATGGTCTCGAAGCCGCGCAGCCGCGCCTGGTTCAGCGCGTCGGTGGCCACCCGGCCCGTGCCCGAGCCCACCTCGCCCAGCACCGCGACCACGCCGCCGCCGTCCAGGATGGCCTGCACTGCGCCGAGGGCCGCGCTGCGCCCGACCATGGGGGGACGCGCCAGGGTGCGCCGCGCGCCGCCGGTGCCCGTCAACATCGCCAGCGCCACCGCCGCCGAGGCGGGCCGCGCCGCCGGGTCGCGCGCCATCATCCGCAGCACGGGATCGGTGAGCCAGGTCGGCGCCTCCGGCCGCCGCTCCTGCAGGGAGGGCGGGCGGCCCTCGCGGTGGGCGCGCAGGTAGCCGGCGGCGTCGGCGGCGTGGAAGGGGCGCGTCCCCGCCAGCGCCTCGTAGAGGGTGATGCCCAGGCTGTACAGATCGCAGCGAAGATCGACCTCTGCCCCGGCGATCTGCTCGGGCGCCATGTAGGCGTAGGTGCCCATCACGTCGCCGAGCGTGGTGATCAGCGGGTCGGTGGGGTCGGCCGCCAGCCCGAGGTCCAGCAGCAGCACGCGCCCGTCATCGGAGAGGAAGATGTTGGACGCCTTGATGTCGCGGTGCAGCACCCCGCGCCCGTGCAGCAGCCCCAGCACCCGCAGCAGCGCGGCGGCGATGGCCTCGACCTCGGACAGCGGCAGCGGCCCGCGGCTGCGGATGCGCTCGCCCAGGGTCTCGCCCTCCAGCAGCTCGATCGCCAGGAAGGGCTGGGGGCCGGCGTCCACCTCGTAGATGCTGGGCAGGCCCTTGAACGCGAGGCGCTGCAGCAGCCGGCCCTCGCGCAGGAAGCGGTCGCGGTGCGAGAGCGATCGGTCGGGCTCGCGCAGGATCTTCAGCGCCACCTGCTGCCGGGTCACGGGATCGACGGCGCGCCAGACGTCGGCCACGCCGCCGACGCCGATGCGCTCCTCGAGGATCCAGCGCCCGAGCTGCTCCATCAGGGCCGCCTGGGCTTCTGGCGGGCCGCCATCCAGGCGGCGAGGACCGGCCAGACGTGGTCCGGCGCCTTCTTGCCCAGCACGAGGTCCAGATGCCCCCAGTGCACCTCGTCGTGCCAGTCGTCGAAGATGCGCAGGGTCTTGTCCTGGCTGCCGCTGAGATCGTAGGCGGCGCGCCCGTCCTGGGGCGGCAGCAGGTGATCGCGGTCGCCGAGCAGCACCAGCAGTGGCAGATCCGTGCGCGTCCAGGCGTCCTCGAAGTCCACCCGGCCCTCGGCCGCCCAGCGGCTCATCTCCTGCCAGACCGTCACGCTGGTCCAGTCGAAGCCGTCTCTCAGGCGCTCCTGGAGGATCTCCGGCTCCAGGCTGCCCGGCCACCAGCCGGAGAGGGGGACGGCGTAGCCGGTGGCGTCGGAGAGCCCATAGAGCTTGCCGATGAGCTGGCCGGCCAGCTGGGTGCGCACCTGGAAGCGCCCCATGATCGGCAGCTCGCGCAGCGCGTGGGTGGCGCGGGTGAGCATCGCCATCGCCGGGTTGGCCTGCCCGAAGCGGAAGAGCGCGCCGATGCCGATCACGCCGAGCGGACGCACCCCGGCGCGATCGGCGCCCTGGGTGACGGTCCGGGTGGAGGCCCCGTAGAGCACCGCCCCGCCCAGCGAGTGGCCGATCCAGAAGGCGGGGCCGGGGAGGGCCTCGCTGGCGCGCAGCGCGTCGGTGACGTAGTCGGCGAAGCGCTCGGCCCCCTGGCCCGCCTCGCGGCTGCGCCCGTGCCCGCGCAGCTCCAGGTTCCAGACGTCGTGCCCCTTCGCCGCCAGCCAGGCGGAGATGGAGCGCTTCGAGGAGTGCCAGGAGTAGCGGTTCTGGGCGAAGCCGTGCACCAGCATCACGGGCGGCAGCGTCGGGCCGCCCGGGAGGTGCTTGCGGACCAGGGCCAGCGGCAGCTCCCCCGCCAGCTTGACCACCTCTTTGTGCAGGCGGACGCGCGCGTCACCGTGCGTGACCTGCTCGACCTCGCCGGACCAGACGATCTCGACCATGGGGCTCCAGGGGGCTTGCCGGCGCCTACTATACGCGCTCCGGCCCCTGGAGGGCGCGCGTCACGCTGTCGACGTCGTCGCGGTTGCCGATGAAGAGCGGCGTACGCTGGTGCAGCGAGGTGGGGACGATGTCCAGGATGCGCTGCTGGCCATCGGTGGCGGCGCCGCCCGCCTTCTCGACGATGAAGGCCAGCGGGAAGGCCTCGAAGAGCACGCGCAGCTTGCCCTCGGGGTTCTTCTTTGTTGCGGGGTATAGGAATATCCCACCCTTGAGAAGATTTCGATGGACATCAGCGACCAGGCTGCCGATGTAGCGGGCCGCCCAGCCGGCCTTCTCCGCCTTCAGCGCCTCCACCCAGGTCCGCAGGGCGGGCGCCCAGCTCGCCGAGTAGCCCTCGTTGACCGAGTAGGTCTTGCCGCCGGGGCTGAGCCGGATGTTCGGGTGGGAGAGGAAGAACTCGCCCACGCTCGGGTCCAGGGTGAAGCCGTTGACCCCGTCGTCGGTGGCCAGCACCAGCACCACGCCCGACCCGTAGATGATGTAGCCGGCCGCGCCCAGCTCGTGGCCGGCGCGCAGCACGTCGCCCAGGTCCGCCTGCGTCCCCTCGGGGCTCTTGCGCCGGAAGATGGCGAAGATCGTCCCGATGGTCGCGTTGACGTCGATGTTCGACGAGCCGTCCAGCGGGTCCATGCAGAAGACGTAGCGGCCAGACCGGTAGGGCTCGGGGATGAAGAAGGGGCCCTCGTCCTCCTCGCTGGCGATCAGGCAGGCCACCCCGGCGTGCTCCAGCGCGCGCTTGAACGCGTTGTTGGCGTAGATGTCCAGCTTCTGGACGAACTCGCCCTGCACGTTGACCTCGCCCGTCTCGCCGTACATCCCGGCCAGCCCGGCGCGGTTCACCCGCGCGGCGACCAGGCGCGCCGCCAGCGAGACCTGCTGCAGCAGGTTGGCGAACTGACCCGTGGCGTCGGGGTGGGCGCGGGTGGTCTCGTGGATGAAGCGGTGGAGCGAGGTGCCCTCTTCGAACTGGCTCTGCATGGGTCCTCCAGGAGCGCGGCACATATCCGGGTCAGGTCGTGGACGGGGTCTCGGGCGCGGGCTGGTGGCGCTCGGGCAGGGCCGCCGCCACGCGCCGCCAGGCCTCGTCGATGGCCGCCTTCGCGCCCAGCTCCGCGGCGCGGAAGGGCTCGCAGAAGGTGAGCTGCACCGAGGCGGGGCGCATGGCGCGGGCGTCGAGCGGGAACATCTCGTCGGTGCCGCCGATGGCCACCGGGACCACCGTGACGTCGGGCAGGGCGGCGTAGCGGCTCACCGCGCGGACGAAGGGCTGGAGCCTGCCCGTGCGGGTGCGCGAGCCCTCGGCGTAGATGAGGACGGGGTGGCCCTCGGCCATCAGCGCCCCCGCCTCCTCCACCGTGGCGAGCGCGATGCGGCCCACCTCGCGCGGGCTCAGCCCGGCCTCGTTGGTGGCCAGCCCCGAGGGCTGCGCCGTCTTCAGCGTGTTCAGCGAGATCGCCGCCAGCCGCCGGAAGGAGGACCCATAGACCTTCGGCCCCGCCACGGCGTAGATGCCGTCGGCGAATTCTTCGCCTGCGAGGCGACACAGCAGCAGGTCGGTGACCTGGGTGTCCACATAGGAGAGGTGGTTGGACAGCAGCAGGCAGGGGCCGCGCGCCACCTCGCGCAGTCGGTCCAGCCCGCGCACGACCGCGTCCCGCACCAGGACGGGCATGCAGGCGCGGCTGACGCGGCGAGCCGCCGGCTGGGCCGGGTAGCGCTGGTAGGCCTCGCCCACGCTGACGAAGGAGCCCAGCAGCGCGCGCAGCTCCTCGTCGGAGGTCCGGGCCAGCGCCTCCCGCGCGTTGGCGGCGAAGGCGGCGTCGATCTCCGGCCCGCCGTCCACGTAGCTGGCCAGCCAGACCGGGATCACCTCCCGGGCGAGCGCGGGCTCCATCGCGGCGACCTGATTGTAGTCCAGCTCCATGACTGCGGGCGATCTCCCGGAAGACAACATGCCCCGTGTACCTGGGCGCGCGCAAGCCTCGGTCGCGCTAAGGGGGTGCCGTGCCGCCCATCCTGCCCGCGCCCGTCCTGGAGGCGGATCGTGTCCACCACACGATCCTCGAGGAGGTGGCGTTCTCCCGCCACCTCAACCCGGAGAACGAGGCCGAGGCGCGCGCCGCCTTCAAGGCGGGGGCGGAGGCGCCTCCCTTCGTCTATCGACCGCTCCTTCAGGCCGACGACCTGCTGCGCCGCCTGGACGCCGTCGAGCCTCCCCGCGACACGCCCGCCGGCCTGCTGGTGGGCCGCTGCATGGACGACACCCGCCTGCTGATCCGCGCCCTGCGCGACCGCACGGCCGAGGCCTTCGACGCGCTGGCCCGCAGCGCGGGCTGGTACCCGACCCCGGCGGACCTGGCCCACCGCTTCCCGGAGCCCGCCCCCGACCTGGAGCGCGCGCAGATCGGGGCCTACGCGATGATCGCCGAGCTGCAGGCGGCCCTGGACGAGCGGGGCCTGTCGGGCTGGCGGGTCGAGTCGGACGCCGTCATGTCGGCGCGGGTGCTGGTGGACAGCGCGAAGCGGGTGCTGCGGGTCCACCCCGGGGCGCGCTTCCGGCCGCGGGACCTGCGACGGCTGGTGGTGCATGAGGTGGACGTGCACGCGGTGCGGGCGCACAACGGCGAGCGCCAGTCCTTGCGTTGCTTCTCCACGGGTCTGCCCGGCGCGCTGGTGACCGAGGAGGGGCTGGCCCTGCTGGCCGAGGAGCGGGCGGGGGTGGCCTCTCCCGGCGTCCTCTCTCGACAGCAGCTCGTGGCGCGGGCGATCCTGATGGCGCGCGAGCTTGGGTTCCGGGACCTCTTCCATTGGATCGAGCGCCAGGGCGGGGCCGATCTGGCCTGGGGCATCTCGTTGCGGGTGAAGCGTGGGCTGGGAGCACCTGGGAGCCCCGGAGTGTACGCGAAGGACAGCGTGTACCTGCGCGGCCGGATGGCGGTGGCGTCCTGGCTGGCGGAGGGCAGGCCGATCGCGCATCTGTACGTGGGGAAGGTCCATCACGAGGATCCGGTGGAGGCGTGGATCCGCGAGGGTTGGGTGGAGGCGCGGCCGGTGCCGGGGGTTTGGGGGTAGGCGGCAGGAGGTGCATGGTGCGCGCTGGCAACGGCGTTCAGAGATTCCGCGTTCTGAGCTTCGTCTGTCTGGCGCGTCGTCTTCTGGTGGAGCATCAACGGCCGGCGTTGGAGCGGCCCCGTGGACCTGCTCTCCGCCGTCTCGGCCACCCTCGTGTTTACCTTCAAGAGCTGAGCTGGATTCCGGCCACGGCCTTGACCCGCTATGTCTGCTGGTTTCTCAGCGGGACCTTGGGCGGCGAGGTGGTTGTCAGCCTGGACCTGATCGCCAAAGGTTGACGGGAGCTTTGCAGGGACCTGTCCGAGAGAGGGTATAGGCGGGAGACATGACGTCGCAGAGCCCCTTCCCGTCCGTGGCCGCGATCCTCGCCGAGGGCCGCGCGCGTCAGGCGGGGGCGGCGTCGTGTTGTGACGGGCCTCCGCGGCCTCTGGAAGCGCTGCGGAGGCCGGAGGGGTCCAGGCTGCCCACGGTGGTGGATGTTTCGGACTGCCCGGACCTCGAAGGGCGGAGCGATACGGATGGTAAAGCCGACATTGGGGCGCTACATGCCGTTGTTTTCGCCGGATGGTGGGAATGAAGACGACCTCTCTTCGCCTTCTGGGCCGACGGGCATGGAGAGGCTCTCCGCCGGTAGGGAGGTTGTTCATGGGTATACTACCCGTTCTCATGCTGACCCTGGCCTGCAGCGATAGTGACTGCCCGAAGGATGAGGAGACCTGGTACCTGGACGAGGATGGCGACAGCTACGGCTCGGCCA
>CAZKWG010000300.1:0-8969 GCA_964556105.1 uncultured Enterobacterales bacterium
TCACCGTCGTGGGTGCGTCCGGAGCCGGGACGCCGCTTCAGCGTGCTCGACGCCCTTGTCCACGCTGGCAAGCAGAAGGGGAGCGCGCATGCGAGCGTACCGTGGAGAAAGTGTCGAATCAGCCCAATTCGCGTGAGCGATCTTGATCGCGAAAGTGCCACTTTCGCGAATTGTAGCAGCGCGGTCGTTCTCTGCCTGTCAGGGCCTTGCAGGTCGCGTCTGATTATGTCCAATAGAAGGTGCTGCCCTCCTTGGGCCGCCTCATCGCCTCGACGGCCTCGTTCGACGCCGTGTGTGGAGAGATCCGACCCGTGAATCGATGGCCCGCGACCCATGAAACAGGAGACGACATGTCTGAACCCAACACCTCGCTGCGCCTGGAGCAGGGGACCGCCCTCAGCAACCTCGGCGACGCCGTCGAGGACCTCCGCCAGACCGCCACCGATCTGCGAGTCGCCGTGGATGATCACGCGATGGGCACGGCGACCTTTCTTCGCGACGTCGCCGACGGGCGCCAGCCGGATCCCGCGTCCTTGCTGCGCAGCCGCGGTCGAGTGGAGGCGCTGCTCAACCAGCTCATCGACCGCGCTGAGCTCGAGGATGCCCACCTCGCCGAGCTGAACATCGCGCTGCTGCCCAACCCGGACGGCGATCCCGACCTGGAAGCGCGGGCGCTCGCCAGCTTCAGGGAGCGGTATCGGCGTCGTGGTCCCGGTTCCCAGGACACGCAGCGCCTGCCCGAGGATCCGCGCCCGGCCGACGCCTGAGCCACCTCCCCAACGCTCGAACCCTGGTGCCTCCGCCCTGGCGAGGACACCGGGGCGTTCTGCTTTGGATTACACACTGACGCACGACAACACCCGGAGAACGCCGCATGTCCCTCGACGCATCCACGACCGCTACAGAACCCGCCCGCCCGTTCAGTCTCGACTCATCCCAGCATACCAACGCTGAGCGTGATGACGACCGCGCCTCGATCATCGCGCTGGAGCGCTTCGACCCGGTCTGGAGGACTCGCCACGCGCGACTCCGGCTACAAGGGCACAGCCGCCGCCATCGCCGAGCTGGTGGACAACGCGCTCCAGGCGGGAGCCAGACATGTTCACATCGAGATCGACGAGGAGGCGGGCCCGCTCCCGCTGCGGGTGCGTGTGCAGGACGACGGCGCAGGGCTAAGGGCGCCCCCGGATGTCCGCCGCGACCTTGCGCGAGGCGCTGCGCTTCGGGGGCAGCAGCCGCTTCGATGATCGACGCGGTCTCGGCCGCTACGGTATGGGCCTGCCCAACAGCTCGCTCTCGCAGGCGCGCCGGCTGGAGGTGTACTCCTGGCGTCGTGGGCCGATGCTGGCCGCGTGGCTCGACCTCGACGAGATCGCCGCGGGGACGCAGCATGCCGTGCCGAGGCCCAGGCCCGCGCCGCTCCCGCCCAACTCCCCGGCGGCAACACCTCCAGCGGCACCCTCATCGTCTGGCGTCGCTGCGACCGGCTCGACCTGCGGCGCCCGTCGGCGCTCGCGCGGCGTCTCCGCGAGCACCTCGGACGCGTCTTCCGCACCTTCCTCTGGGAGGGCCTGCGCCTGCTGGTCAACGGGGAGGCCGTCGTGGCGTTCGACCCGCTCTACCTCGATCCGCGCTCCCCCTGGTCCGGCGCCCGGTCCTTCGGCGCGCCGCTGCGCTACCCGGTAGACTGCCCGCTCCCCGACGGCCGGCGCGCGCAGGGGGAGATCGTCGTCACCTTCAGCGAGCTGCCGGTGGTGGCCTGGCATGGCCTCTCGAACGACGAGAAGCGGCGCATGGGCGTCAGCAAGGGCGCGGGCGTGTCGGTGGTCCGCGCGGGCCGCGAGATCGACCACGGCTGGCTGTTCATGGGCGAGAAGCGCAAGGAGAACTACGATGACTGGTGGCGCTGCGAGGTGCGCTTCGAGCCGGGCCTCGACGAGCTGTTCGGCGTGACGCACACCAAGCAGCAGGTCCACCCGAGCGAGGCGCTGCTGGAGATCCTCACCCCTGACCTGGAGCAGGCTGCGCGCGCGCTCAACGGGAGAGCGCGCCGGGCGCATGAACAGATCCAGCTTCGGCGCGTCTTCGCCCCGGCCGAGCAGCACGCCCGGCGTTGCGAGCCTCGGCTCCCTCCGATGTCGGCGCCGAGCGCCGAGGATCAGGCTGCTGCTGTGTCGCTGGCGGAACGCCACGCGCTGCCGCCCGCCGCCGCCGCTCACGAGCCGCCCGCCTACACGCTGCTGCTGGAGCCTCTCGCCAGCACTGATCTGTTCACCGTCGCGCGCGATGAGGGTCGCCTGCTCGCGGCGATGAACGTGGCGCACCCGCTGGTCCGACAGGTCTATGGGGGCGTCACCGGCCAGGATCCCGGCCTCGAGCCGAGCGCGCCGATCCCGCTCGGGCAGGCGACCCTGGACGCCGTCATCCTGGCGATGGCGCGCGCCGAGCTGGCGGCGCCCGCCGAGCACCGCCCCGTCCTCGCCGCCTTCCGCCGCCGCTGGAGCGACGTCCTCGCCGAGTTCATGAAGGAGTCCGCGAATGCCTCGTGAGCCTGACCGCGCCGCCTTCGAGCCTGCTCTGCCCGAGGCGGCAGCGGGCGCGTGGGCGACGATCTCGGCGGCGCTGCTGGCGCTCGACGGTGAGACCGCTCGGATCGAGGCCCTGGCGCGCGCGCTCCCCAGCCTCGTGGAGGCGGTCCCCACGGAGGCGCGGTCGCGTCTGCGGGCCGCAGGGCTCGTCGCGTTGGACCTGGCGCGGCAGGGTTGGTGGTTCTCGGGGCTGGGTGGGCTCTGTGTTGCGCCGCCTGCTCACGAACAGGACGCCGCGACGGAGAGGGCGCGGGTTCGAGCCCAGCTCCACGTTGAGCGCGACCGACAGCTTCAGGAGCCCGCCGTCCGAGCGTTCATCCGCCGCATGGAGACCCGTCGACTCGTCGCCGGGCGCTGGGTGAGCGTCTTCGACGTGATGCGGGACGGGAGGGAGCTGGCGGGGCGGCTGCGGGCGGTGCGCGGGCTGCGCGGGGAGGCTCGGGCGAGCGCGCTGGCCGGCGCGATCCAGCCCTATCTGCAGGTGGTTGAGGGCGAGGCGCGCTGCGCGTACACTGGGCTCCTGCTGCGGGAGATCTGGCGCTACTTCCGTTACACCTGGGCGACGCCTTACAAGAGCGTGCCGGGCCGCGGGCTGATGTTCCTCGTGCGAGACGCGGCGGCTGAGCATCACCCCGTCATCGGCATCACGATGCTGACCAGCGCGCCGGCGCAGATCGCGTGGGGGGCGCCCTCAGCCTCGAGACGCCTGGATTGGGTGGCAGCCCGACATGCTCGTCCGGCGTCTCCGTGAGGCTCCGACCGACAGTCATGCGCGCTGGCTCGTGTCCGAGCTGCGGCGCGGCCTCGCCGAGCTTTACGTCCAGGATCTGCTGGAGGACGGCCTCGTCACCCCCGCCGGGCTTCGCGACCCGACCCCGGACACGCTGCGGCGGCTCCGACGGGAGGCCCGCCGCGCCCGCGACGAGCATGCGCGCTTCGCGCGTGCTCAAGACCACAAGCGCGAGGGAGACGAGGTCCCGTCGGACCCCGAGGGGTGGGTCCGACGCGCGAGGTTGCCCCTCTTCCGCAGCAAGCGGGCCGCTCTCCTGGCGGATCTGCTGGACGCACGGCGGGTGATCGGCGAGGCCCTGGGGGTGGGGGCGCTTGGGGAGCTGCTCTCGCGTGAAGACGGACGCCGCGCGGTGCGCCTGGTCGCGCGACGGGCCAAGGCGGATCGGATGGGGGTGGCGCTGCGGCCGGCCGCCCCCTTGAGATCGGCGTGTGCGGTGCGGTCGCGCCGTACAGCGATCTTCTCGGCGGCAAGCTGGTCGCCCTGCTGATGGCGAGTCCGGAGGTCCAGGCAGCCTACGCGGAGCGCTATGACGCGGCGCCCAGCCTCATCGCGTCCTCCATGGCGGGGCGGCCCATCGTGCGCGGTGGGCGCTTGTGCCTGCTGACCACATCCTCGCTGTTCCACGTGGCTTCTGCCCAGTACAACCGCCTCTCTGTACCGGCCGCGGCGCTCGGCGGGCAGCCCGGCCAGAGCCTGAGCTACGTGGAGCTCGGCCTGACCGCGGGGTTTGGATCTTCGCAGTTCAGCAGCGAGACTACGCGGGCGCTCGAGGAGCTCTGCGGACAGCGCCGCGAAGGCCAGCGGATGAACCGGATCCTTGGGGAGGGGACGAACCCCACCATGCGCATGGTGCGGGAGGGGCTCGATCAGCTTGGCCTGCCATCCGACGTGCTGCTCCAGCACGGCAGCCCGCGGCGGGTCTATGGCGTCTCGCTTGTGTCGAACCTGGACGAGGCGCTGCTCGGCGTCGCCGAGCCTGAGGCGCTCTTGCCGGGAGTTGATCCGGGCGTGGGGACAGCGGCGTTGGTCCGCTGGTGGCGCGCTCGCTGGATGGACGCACGCTCGGCGTCAGGGGAGGTCCTGGAGCGCGTCGAGGCGCATCGGCTGGACTGGCCGGTTCGGCACGGCGCGCGAGTGGCGCTGCCAGCCGCAGAGGACGCGGAGGCCCTCACGCGGTCTGGGAGACAGGCGGGCCTATATGCCGAGCCGCCCGACCCGCTATACCGAGGTGGCGTGCTCTGCGTCGCCGACGTTGTCTTCGAAGAGCGCTCCCCCGACGGTCGCGCCCTCGAAACAGGCGCCCTCGATCTGGCAGTCCGCGATCACAGCGCCCGTGAGATCGGTGCCTCGGAAGCTCGCGCCGCGCAGGTCGCAATCCAGTATCGTCACTCTCACCATGTTGGCCCCGTCGAAGCTGCATCCTCGCAGGTCGGAGTGGTGGATCTCCATCTTCACCATGTCCGCGCCGCTGAAGTCACAACCCGCGACGACCGTCTCGCTGAACGTGCTGCCGAAGAGGATGGCTCCCTGGAGCGTGCACGACTCGAACGTCGTATTGTCGAAGTGCACTCCACGGAGGTCGATCTTGGAGAGATCTGAGCCGGTCACACGCACACCACAGGGGTGCTGGAGCGTGCCATGGCCACCCAACCAGAACTGACGGTTTGACTCAGCGAGCGCGCGCAGCTCTGCGGCGGTGACTTCCCTCAGGTCCTCGGACATGGTCTTCTGTACCTCTCTGCGACAGCCTGAGTGTATCCCGTCAGAGCTTGACGTTCAACTCGATGATTCGCTCCAACTCCCCCGGAGAGGCGTTCTTCTGCAGATACGCCCACAGTGAGGCGAGATCCCCAGGTGTCATGTAGCTGGTGTCGAGCATGACCTGGACAAACTCGTCCTGGCCGGTCTGCTTGTTCGTCGCTTTCGTTCGAATCTGCTTTAGGATGGACTTGCCGGACTCGGTGGGCTTGAACTTGAATGGCGCGCCTGGGGCAGGGGAGGGCGGCGTCTTCACGTCATACGGCGTCCCGTCCGCATCATAAAACTCAATCCCCTTGGGGCCGCGCTCGATCGGCGGCTTCACCAGGCCCTGCTTCTCGGCCTCCAGGCCGGTCATGGCCTCCTTCAGGCTCTTGTCGGTGACCTGGCCCGCGTGATCCGGGTCCGCGCTCAGATCATCGAATCGGGGATCGCTGGAGTAGTGCTCGGGTACATCTGCCTTCGTGCGGATACGCGTGTAGTCCTCGGGGGTCGCGCTCGCGCCTGACTTCAGGTCACCGCCCGTCGTCGGTACTTCGTCGGTCTCTTTGGCGGCCGAGTCGGTCTTGTCGGACACTGCGGTGCTCTCATCGACCGTGTCGCCTTCCTTGGTCAGGTCACCTGCTTTGTTCGTGTCAGTCGCGGCCTCGTCTACCTTCTTCGCGACGGGAGAGACGTCATCCACCTTGTTGGTGACCGCCGTGAGGTCCTCGACCTTTCCCGTTACGCTCGCGACGTCGTCTACCTTGTCCGCGATGCGGACGGCGTCGTCTACCTTGTTGCTGACGCTGGCGATCTCCTCAGCGGTGCTCAGCACCTTGCCGAAGGTCCCCGCCTTGCTCACGCCCTTTACGGCAGCGCCGCCCCCAGTGACGAGCCCCAGAATCTCGAACGTACCGCGACCGAGCGCCTCTGCATACTTGCCCTGCTCAATAGAGGCAGCGAAAGGCTCCCAGAGGGCGCCGCCGACGTTCTTCCAGAACTCCAGATCCTCGTCCAAACTGTCTAAAGGGTTGGCTGCCATCGCCTCCGACAGGGTCTTCTTGCCCGTCGCAACGTCGTAGAGATTGTGCAGGCTCTTGAAGGTGTTGGGGCCTGGGATGTGCTCTGCCATCGTCCACAGACCGGAAGCAGTGTCGATGGGGTGCGCGATCATGTTCGCCAGCCCGCCGACCATGTCTCCCGCGCCCTTGGCGAACCCACCGAGGAACTCCCAGCCGAGCTTGTTGCCCGTCGCCCAGGCGTTGGCGATCCCCCCGAGCACCGGGATGTCCGCGACGGAGCCAGCGACGCTGTCTACGACGCCGCTCACGCCGCCCACGACCCAGTCGACGGCATCGTCGAAGCTCTCGATCTCGTCATCCCCTTCGGTCGCTCCCTCCGACGCGAGCTGCTCAGCGTCGCCATGGACAGCGGCGGGCGTGGTGCCGATCTCCGCCGCCACAGCGCAGATCAGCTCTGGGCTGTCGGCGACCGCCTCGCCGAGCGCGCCGGGCTCAGCCATCAGCGCCTGTGTCGTCTCCTGCGCGGCCTGATCGGGCGACGAGAGCCCACCCCCTTCACAGGCCATCTCATCGCTCAGCGACCGTTGAACCGCCGCCGCGAGCTGCTCCTGGCCCAGCGGATCGCCCTCCGACGTGTGGGTCACAGACATCTGCGCGCCGATCAGGTCGAGCGTCGCCGAGTTGCCCATCAGGCTCTGCAGACCAGGCATAGACATCAAGGATGGGCTGGAGCGCTCGGGTAGAGAGGCTGGACCCTGGGAGGACTGGTCGGCGGTGGCCGGGATGCGCTGGTGGCTCATGGCTTCCTCGCGAGGAAGTAGATCGACGTCAACCGCTTCGAGTTTATCACTTCATTCAAGCGCCTGCGCATGATCAGGAGACTTTCCGGTCGAGTTGACCGTGACATCTCGTCCGACGCGCTTGGAGCTGAGTTCTACCCAGCCCCCAGAACCACCCGCTGCATCAGCGTATGGTCCAACGCCAAGACCTCCACCCCCACATCACCCGCCTTCAACCCTGCCTTCCCCACCAGCCCATGCCCCGCCGGCACCAGCGCCACCGCGCTGACCACCACATCCGTCGCCGCCGACCCATCCAGCAGCCACGCCAGCGCCTCGCCCCGCGGCGCCATCGCCGCGAGCCTCGGCCACAGCAGCTCCGCCATCAGACCTCGCGCGGCCGAGCCCGCAAGTTTCTCCGCCTTCCCCACCCGCAGCGCCCAGGCTCCGACCGTCGCGACAACGCTGAGCGCCGCCTCGGGCAGCGCCGCGTCCGGGGCCAGATCTATGAGCGCGACGCCGATCTTCACGCTCAGAGTCCGGCCAAGCGCCGCGCCTACCACTACCGGCATGCCGCCCGCGCGAAGCTCGGCCTGGATCGCCCGCAGATGCTCGTCCTGCGCCTGCGTCACTACGGCGCCGTCGCCCAGGCCCTCCACAACCACGCGCTCCAGCACCCGCGCGACGAGCGCGCGCTGGGGTGAGCCCTCGAGCGGAAGTGCGCTGCCGGTCGCGCGGGCGAGCTGCTTGACCAGGGACTCGACGACGTTCGGCCGGGTGTCGCGCACGCCGAGCGCGTGGAAGCTCTCGGTCATGGCGCGCGCGACCGCGCGCACGTCCTGGCTGAGCACCGCGAGGCGGGCGTCCGGTAGCCGCTCGTCGACGAGCACCAGCGGCCCGACGCGCGGCGCCGCGCTGAGCTGAGGTGCGAGCACGGCCCGCCAGGTGCCGCGATCAGCCTGGGTCGAGCCGGAGATCGGCGGCGCGGAGATCTGCGCGATGAAAGCGCCCTGCGGGGGCTCGCCGAGCGCGGCGGCGACGGCGGCCTCTATCGCGGCCCCACCGACGACGGCGCGCGCCGGAGTGTGGACCTCCCAGCCGCCCTCGACCACCCGGCGGGCAGGGCGCGGAAACGGCCCGTCCACCTGCAGCGTCGGCGCGCCCGAGGGGGCAGGCGGCCTGAGCTGCGGGACCAGGATCTCCAGGTGAGGCGCCAGCGCGGCGCGCTCAGCAGGCGAGGCAGGCAGCGGCGCGAGCGTGATGCGCCCCTCGGAGACGACGGGTCCGGCGCGCTCGGAGAGCGCGGGCACCCCCAACGCGAAGACGGTGACCCGTGTCGGTCCTCCAGCGTCCGCGAGGATCGCCTCGGCGACTCCCTCGATGAGCGGACCACAATTCTCCCCGTCGATCAGCACCTTCAGCCCCAACCGCGCATGCGGGTGTAGCTCCAGGTAGCGCCGTGTCAGCGCCTCGGCGGCGTCGGCGAGCGTGCTCTCGGAGATCGGCGTGGGCCGTGTCTCGTAGACGGGGAGCCCCTCCAGCGGCGCGGCCGCGAGCAGGGCCCCGCCGACCGGCGCGGGCCAGCGTGGCGGCGCGGGCGTCGCGCGGGAGAGCGCCCGCAGGATAGGCCCGCGCTCGTCCGAGGGGACGTGTCGCGCCTGGTGCCAGAGATCGGCGCGACCCAGCGCCGCGCCAACCGCCAGGGGATGCAGCGGCGTGAGCAGGAGCAGCGACTCGCCGCGGATCGGGCTGTGCAGGCAGATAGTGTCGCGGGCGAGCGTGGCGGGAAGGGCGCTCGGCTCGGCCTCGGCGAGCCTCGTGAGCGCGGTCGCGGCGGCGTCGACGAGCGCCTGCGCGGCCTCCCCCGCGGTCTCCAGCGCCGCGTTGGGGATCGCGGGCGCGCGCGACAGGCTCGCGGTGTTCAGGCCGAGCTCACCGAGCGCGGCGAGCAACCGCGCGCGCGCCGCGCTCCAGGTGGCGAGCGCGTCCCGCGCGAGGTCGTCCGAGACGGCCAGATCCAGGCGTCGCGGCCGCGGCAGCCCGGCCG